>CAVDFY010000113.1:0-6830 GCA_963607925.1 bacterium | reverse complement strand
GCTCTTGTAAATGTTAAAATCAATAATTCATTTACATGAATACCATTTTGTATTTTGTTAATAACTCTTTCTGAAAGTACTGCTGTTTTACCACTACCTGCGCCAGCACTTACTATTATATTTGAGCCAGATTTAACTATTGCTTCTTCTTGTTCTTTTGTCCATTTTGGCATTATTTCACCTCCTCAAATATATTTTTAACTTCTTTAAGTGTTACAGTATCTTTTGGTTTCATAAAACATATATCTTTGTATTTACAAAATTTACATCCAATTACTTCATTATTCATTTCTTTAGGATTTATATCAAATTTTGAATCTAATATATCCATAGATGCTTCTTTTATTTTAGTTTCAACAACTTTATTTAAAATATCTATTTCTTCATCATTAATAACTTTTGAATATGTATAGAAACCTTTACTACTAGTTCTAAGACTTTTAATAATTTTTGAATCATTAAATGATGAATCTACTTTATCTATAATATCTAAATCACTATTGGTATATCCTTGCAATTTTAAACTATCTAATCTCTTTTCTTTATCAGTAATATTATTTAATATTTTTTGTAGATAGAAACCACCTATTTTAACATCTTTAATTTCATTTTTTATTAAGTATATATAAACTGGTAACTGCATCTCTAAACCATAAATAGAATTATTTATATTTAAATTTGGGTTTCCAGTTTTATAATCTATTATAGCTACTACTGTTTTACCATTAAATTTATTATATAAAATCTTATCTACAAATCCTTTAAATCTAATATGTAAATCTTTGTCAATATCAATAACAATCTCTTTTTCATACATAGATTCAGTTAATTGTGTGTAAGATAATTGATTTTTGATTGTTTCTATTACCAAAACTAATTCATCTTTTAAAATACTTAAAAAGAATCTTTCTGATTCACTGAATTCATAATCAGACTTCTCTATTTCGTTTTCATATATTCTTATAATATCTATATCACTTTCAAAACATATTGATAATATCTTATGAAATATAGTTCCAACTATTGCCTCAAAAGTATCTTCATATTTATTAACTTTTAAAATGTAATCTAAATAATATCTAAATGAACACATATAATAATCATTCATACTTGTATATGATAATGTTAAACCATTAGTAAAGAAACTCTTTATTTTAGATTTATCTATTAATTTATATTTATTATCAAAACTTGAATATTTCATATCTTTATAATGTGAACTTAATTTTAATAAATCGTCTGTCACTGTACCAAATTTAGAATTCTCATCTTTTTCACTAACTAATTTTAATTTGTTATAACTATTTGATTCATTATAACTAATATTTAATTCTTTTTCTTCAAATAAATCTTTTTCATAAGATGATGATATATATATTTCACTACTTAAATTATGACTAGGATATGTCACGATTAAATGTTTTATATTTCTAATAGAGTCTTTAACTTCATTCATGGCATTTTCGTTAAGTTCGAATGATGTACTTAGTCCTAGTTTTGATTTTTCATCATCGCTTAGATAATCTTCATCTTTATAATTAACTGGTATTACTCCCTCATTATAACCAATTAAGAAAACATAATCTTCATCACCGACTAATTCTTTCTTGAATTCTATTACTTCTACTGCATTTTTTAGTTTTTCTCTAGGTGTTTTAATATTATCTATTTCATTAAATATCATGTCCTTTACTAATTCAAAGTCATTTACCCATAAATAAGAGTTAACAATATTTATTATGCTTTTAAATATATCATTTTCTTCTTTAGTATTTATAAACTCTTTTAATTTTTCTATAGTTATACTTATGTCACTATTATATAATTCTTTAAATTTAATTTCAAATGATGGTAAATTAATTGGTATATTAAATAATTTAAATGTTTTTCTTATTATAAACTCATAATCACTTTTAACATTTGCTAGTTTTATATTTTTAATATTTATTCCACTTTTTATTAATTTAGTTATATTTGAACATATAAAAGCTATCTCTTCTTCGGAGTTGTTTGCTTTATATAATTCTTTTATACTTTCATTATCTTCATCGTTATAAATAGTTGCATTAGAATAGCTTTCCAATTCTTTAAATATATTTTTATAAAACTTATCAACATATTTTAAATTATATAAGACTATATCTTTTCCTTTTAGGAATTCTTTAAATAAATTATTGTATGTTAATAATTTGTTATTATCAAGCTCTTCTTTTACTTCTTTTAAAAAGTTTACTTTTTTAGTATCAATATCACCTATAAAGTAAGTATTTTCTATATATATTTTAGCTATTTCAGGTATACAATTATATTTGCTACTTACAAAGTATATTGCCTTATTATCATAATCAAAATAATATTTCTTTTTAAGTTCACTTAAAGTAATAACTTTTACATTAATTAATTTATTTATTTTTTTAATAAAACTTTTTTTAGCATAATCATTAAGTATTACTATTTTATTATTAAATTCTTCCATATTTACCTCTTAATAATTATAACATATTATTTTATATACAAATAAAAAACTTAGAGGTTTACTCTAAGTCTTAGTTTTTCATGCTGTTAGTAATTTCTTGGTTTAAGTGTTCTAGAAATTCCAGTTTCTCTTTCTAGTAATTCTAATTCTCTTTCTTTTAATTCATTTTGTTTTTCAATAGTTTCTACTAAGCGTTCTAAAGTTTTAGCATTCTTATTGAATTCTTTAATAGCATATTTTAATCCATCAGTTTCTCTTAATGTATTTTTTAATGCTATCATGCAATCTGTTTCATATGACATATCTATTCCCCCTTAAGTGACAAGCATTATACATTAACTTTGTATTTATATCAAATTTATATCTTATATGTTATAATTATTTTGAAGGTATGGTGATGAAATGAATCTTAAAAAATTAATCGGTCCTTTAAAAGTAGTTGTAATATTATTGATGGTTGTTCTTGGTGCCTTGGCTGTATACAATATATATTCATTTGGATATAGATTATTACTAGGTACTAAGTACGCGTATTTAGGTGGTTATGCCACTCATCAAGTTAATGAAGATAATATGGCACCAGAATATAAAAAAGGTGATATGGTTATTCTAAAAAGAAATGATGTTTATAAAATAGATGATACAATATTATATAATTATCATGGCTCATATAGACTAGCAAAAGTTGTTGACTACTCTAATGGTATTTATACCATTACTGATAATTTGAATAGTATTGAAGATGGATATACTGTTAGTGATGAAATGATTATTGGTTATACTACTGAAACTTTTAAAAACTTTGGTGCGATATATTCAATTATTACTAGTCCATTAAGTATTTTATTCTTTATGTTAGCAATAGGTGGTTATTTCTTTTTAACGTTAGGAGATAGAGGGTAATGGCATTAAACGAAGTTAAAGAATATTTAAAAAACTATAATGCTGATGATAGAGTCGTCGTGTTAAATGAAAGCAGTGCAACTGTTAGTATGGCTGCACATGCACTACATACAACCGAAGAGAGAATTGCTAAAACATTATCATTTAAAATTAATGATAAAGTTATACTTATAGTACTTGCTGGTGATGCTAAAATTAATAATTCTAAATTTAAACATTTCTTTCATGAAAAAGCTCATATGCTACCTTTTGATGAAGTAGAAAAACTTACTGGTCATCCGGTTGGTGGTGTTTGTCCTTTTGCTGTTAAATCAGGCGTAGAAGTTTATTTAGATGAATCTCTCAAAAGATTTGAAACTGTTTTTCCAGCTTGTGGAAGTCCTGCTTCTGCGATTGAAGTCACAATAAAAGAGTTAGAGGAATTCTCTAACCCTGTATGTTGGGTTGACGTATCAACTATTTAATATTCTTTGTAGGATATTTATTAGTTATTACATGTACTTCTTTTTTACATTCAAGAAGTACTTTTTTATTGTCATAATTTTTTAATGCTTTAATAATTATATCTGCGATTTCTACAAAGTCTTTATCATTTAATCCTCTTGTAGTCATAGCTGCACTTCCAAGTCTTAATCCACTTGTTATGCTTGGTTTTTCTGTATCAAATGGTATTGCATTTTTATTAACTGTTATATTTATTTTATCAAGAGTTTCTTCTGCGATTTTACCAGTAAGTCCAAAGCTTGATTTAACATCTATTAGCATTAAATGATTATCTGTTGCATTTGAAACTACTTTTACACCATTCTTTTTAAATTCTTCTGCCATAGCATTTGCATTTTTAATAATATTTTTTGCATATTCTTTAAATTCTGGTTGTAATGCTTCATAGAAACATTGAGCTTTAGCAGCAATTACATGCATAAGTGGACCACCTTGAATACCCGGGAATACTACTTTGTTAATCTTTTTAATTATTTCTTCATTATTAGTTAGTATTAATCCACCTCTTGGACCTCTTAAAGTTTTATGTGTAGTTGATGTTACAACATCTGCATATGGTATTGGATTCATGTGTAGTCCTGCTGCTACTAATCCTGCGATATGTGCCATATCTACCATTAAGTAAGCTCCACATTTATCAGCTATTTCTCTGAATTTTTTGAAATCTATACTTCTACTATAAGCACTACATCCTGCGATAATCATTTTTGGTTTTTCATTTAAAGCAAGTTCTTCAATTTTATCATAATCTAATATTTCATTTTCTGGATCTAATTCATATGAAACTATTTCATAATCAATTCCACTAAAGTTTACTTTACTTCCATGAGTTAAATGTCCTCCTTGAGCAAGTGACATTCCAAGTACTTTATCTCCATGATTTAATAATGCTCTATATACTGCCATATTTGCAGAGCTTCCACTATGTGGTTGAACATTTGCATAAGTACTTCCAAATAGCTTACACGCGTATTCTATAGCTTTATTTTCAAATATATCAATGTATTCGCATCCTCCATAATATCTTTTTCCTGGATAGCCCTCAGCATATTTATTAGTTAAAATACTTCCTTGTAATTCAAGTATTGCTTTAGATACATAGTTCTCACTAGCAATTAATTCTATGTTGTTTTGTTGTCTTTTCTTTTCTAAATTTAATGCCTTTTTTAATTCTATATCCATATTACCTTCACCTCATTATAATTATAACAAATATTAAAAGATATATCTTCAATTGATATATCTTTTTTACATTATTCTACTGATTTTAATGATTCAACCATCTTAATATGCTTTAAACTAAAGTATGTGGCAATGTCAACTAAAACTGTAAATATGAGTGTTATTCCTAAAGAATAAATATAACTATAAATTGATATTTTAGGACTAAACATTGTTATATCTAATTCACAAGTTTTAATTATATACATAGTTAATATATATCCAATTAAACATCCGAGTAACATACCAATAAATGTTAGAATTTTATTTTCTCTTCCAATATAGTTGTATACTTCATTATCATAGAATCCTAACACTTTTATTGAGGCAAGTTCTCTTTTTCTTTCACTTATATTTATACTTGATAAATTATAAAGTACTACGAATGCTAAGAGTCCTGCTGATACAATTAATATGCCAGATACTTGTCCAAAGTTTTCCATCGCATCATCAAATATAGTTCTACTAAGTGAATTATAAGTTAGTTTTGATACTGAGTCATATTCTTTTAATTTTTTAGATAGTTCTTTTCTTGTTTCATCAGTTAAATTATTAACTTTTACAAGCATTGTATTATATGAATCACTATTATAAACATCTTTGCTCATATAGATATAATGCATGATATAGTTTTCTGTATTTCCACCAACTTTAGTAGTGTATTCTTTATCATCTAACTTTATTTTTAATGTGTCATTTTCTTTTAATTTAAGAAGTTTATATAATTTTTCTGATACATATATTTTATCTTTAAGATTATATTGTTTCTTTGTTTTTCTATCTTGTATTTTTATAAAGTCACTATAGTCATCAAATGGTACGATTAGTTGTACTGTTTGATTTGTATCTTTATTTAGAATATCTATTGCTTCTTTATTTACTTTTAATGTATCAGTAAATTCTTTTAATTTTGATATTTCTTCATAATCTTTATCTAGTGTTTTACTGCCTTTATTAAATGTTATTTCTAGATCATAACTAAATATTTCTTCATATTGGTTTGGCACCATGTCTGTTATACAATCCTGTATTCCAAATCCTGTTATTATTAGCCCAGTACATCCAGCTATACCTAATATTGTCATTAAGAATCTCTTTTTGTATCTAAATACATTTCTTACTGTTACTTTTCTTGAAAATGATAAATGTTTCCATATGAATGGTATTCTTTCTAATAATACTCTTTTTCCAGCAGCTGGACTTTTTGGTCTTAATAGTTCTGCTGGTACTTCTTTTAGTGATTTTTTTACTGCTAAGTATGTTGATAAAAGTATGCAACCTATTGCTATTAAAGAACCCAGTAATGCGCTAGTTAAATCAAAACTATTAACAAAATCTCCTAGAGTATACATCAAACTATACATTCCATATATTATACTTGGTATTGTTTTTGAGCCAATAATGACTCCTAGTACTGAACCAATTGTTGTTGCAAGTAATGCATAAATTATATATTTAAATAATATTTGATTATCATTATATCCAAGTGATTTTAATGTTCCTAGTTCTCCCCTTTCTTCTTCTACCATTCTTGTCATAGTAGTCAAACTTACAAGTACTGCTACGATATAAAACAATAATGGGAATACTTTAGCTAATTTGTTAATTCTATCACTATCTTGAGAGAAACTATAATATCCAACATTTGAATCTAAATCTAGAATATACCATTCAGGTTTTTCAAGTTCATCTATTTCTTTCTTAGCGTCTTCTATTTTCTTATAAG
>CAVDFY010000112.1:0-2572 GCA_963607925.1 bacterium | reverse complement strand
ACATTATCGACATTACTAAGTTCATATATTTTTTTATAATCTTCTTCACTTATATTAGATTTATCATTCTTTTTAATTATTATTCTTTTATCACTTGTATTTTTAAAAAAAGAACTAGCTCCTTCAATTGATATTTGATATTCTAATTTTTCAAATGCAGAATATGCAAAGAAAATAGATAAAATCATAAAGAAATATACAGCAGTAATTAAAAAGAACTTTGAAGGTATATTAAAGGCATTACGTACACCTAAACAGATTTTATTAAACCAAGTAATATCACTTAAATTATTTTCTAAAGCCTTATCTACTTTATCATAATTTTTAATTTTTTTATCTTCTAAAACTTTACCATCATGCATAGTTATTTTTCTAGTTACATATTTTTCTATTTGATCATAATTATGAGTAACAATAATAACTAATTTATCTTTAGAAATTTCATACAAAAGTTTTAAAACGCTTTCACTGGATTTCTTATCTAAATTTCCAGTTGGTTCATCAGCAAGTATAATTGGAGTATTCATAGCAAGCGCTCTTGCTATCGCAACTCTTTGTTTTTGTCCACCAGATAACTTTGAAACTTTTTTATTTCTATATTTATATAAGTCTACTTTTTTTATTAAAGAAATTATTTCATCTTTTATTTCACTTTTCTTTTTTCCATTTAATAAAAGTACTAATTCTATATTTTGATAAACAGTATAGCTATTAACTAAATTAAAATTTTGAAATATATTGCCAACATATTTTCTTCTATATATTTCATAATCTTTTTCTGTGTAATGACTAGTTTCTTCACCATTAATGTACATTTCTCCTTCTTCATAAGAATCAAGACCACTTATAACATTTAATAGTGTACTCTTACCACTACCACTCTCTCCAGTAATCGCAACAAACTCACCTAAATTAAATTTTAAAGAAACTCGTGAAAAACCTGTTGATACCATTCCATTACTAGAATAAAATTTTGATACATTTTTTAACTCTAACATATATTCTCCTTTAAAACTAACAATATAAAAACTCTTTACTATACAAGAATATTATAACAAAAAAATATAGATATTAATATATCTATATCACAGACTGTACACTGAATTAATCAGTGTTTTAATTTTTGTCTCCACTTCCTGTCAAAGTAACAGTTAAAGTTTTTTCAGTACCATTTCTTTCTATTGTAATTTTAATTTTATCTCCAATATTATATTTATATAGTTGATATCTAAAATATGAAGTATTAGTTATTTCAACATCATTTACTTTTAAAATTTTATCTCCAGACTTTATACCAGCTTTATCTGCCGCACCATTCTTTTCAACAGACTCAACGTAAACTCCACTATTATTAATAAAATAACTATTGCTATCATAAATACTAACACCTAAATATGGTCTATTAATTTTTTTACCACTTATTATTGTTTCAGCATTTTTTACTGCATCTTCTATAGGTATTGCAAAACCCATACCTTCAATTTGTGAACTAGCAAGTTTCATATTAGTAATTCCAATTACTTCACCATTAGAGTTACATAATGGACCACCACTATTACCAGAATTAATAGCAGTATCTGTTTGTAAAACACTCATAACATAATCATCAGATTGAACTAATCTATCTTTTCCACTTAATATACCTCTAGTAACACTCCAAGAATAAACACTTGAATCAACAGGAGTTCCTACAGCAAATGTAGTATCACCAACTCTCATATCATTACTACTACCAATTTCTGCAGTAGCAAGAACTAATGACTTATCAACAGCTAAAACTGCAATATCAGAATACTCATCATACCCTACAACAGTAACTTTTTCTTCCTTATTATTAGTGAAGACAACAGAAACTTCACTTCCACCATTAATAACATGGTAGTTAGTTAAAATATAACCATACTTGTCATCAGTTTTAAATACAAATCCACTACCAGTAGAATATAATTGATTTCTAGCATAATTTTTTACAGTAACAACAGAATCATAAACCTTTTCAACAGCATCAGCAATTCCAGTATCAGTAACATTAACATCCTTAATAGTTTTTGTAGTTTCAACTACTAAATGTTTTAAGTAAAGCTCATAAAAGCCACCAAACAAGCACAAGCATACGCAAAAAGTTAAAATAACATAAACAATACCATTAGTAGATTTATTTGCATTAAAAGCCTTAGTTTCATGCTTAGAATCAGTCTCAGTATGTTCAATATCTATTACTTTAACATTTTTCTTTTTATCTTTTTTATCATTCATAATTTCACCTCAATATAAATATTAGTACTCTTATGTTAATATTTTGTGAAAAATTTATATAAAATATTAGAAAAAAGCAAAATAAAAAAGCCATAAAGGCTAGTTTATATATATGGGGCGCAATGTGGGAATCGAACCCACGCATAACGGGACCACAATCCGCCGTGTTAACCACTTCACCAATTGCGCCATAGCAACATGTATTATATCAAAGAAAAACAATAAATGCAATAGAAGAAACAAAAAATATTACTTAAATAGCATAATGCAACTTTTATGTTTCAAAAATATCGTAGTTGCATTTAATCATTTAATA
>CAVDFY010000111.1:0-8968 GCA_963607925.1 bacterium | reverse complement strand
AAATATTATATTTAAAGGAGGATATAATGGAAAATAATAGAATAAAAGAAATAAGAAAACTTCTAACTAAAAAATATTCTTTAGAAAAAGGATTATTTGTAGTTGAAGGAGAAAATTTAATTGAAGAAGCTATAAAAAATCATATGTTAGTAGAACTATATGTTTTAGAAGGAACAACTTGTAAGTATGACTTTAACTATGATTATGTAACAGAAGATGTTATGCAAAGCATTAGTGATTTAAAAAGTACTCCAAGACTTTTAGGTGTTTCAAAAATTCATAATACAAATCATATCGGAAATAAAATAGTAATACTTGATAATATTCAAGATCCAGGTAATGCAGGAACTATTATAAGATCAAGTGTTGCATTTGGTGCTGATACTGTTATTTTCTCAAAAGATTCAGTAAGCCCATATAATGAAAAAGTATTAAGAAGTACTGGTGGAATGATATATAACACAAATATAGTAATAGATGACTTAAAAGAAATAATAAATAAAATAAAAGAAAAACATATAAAAGTAGTAGGAACTTCTTTAAAAAAATCAAAATCTCTTGAAGAACTTGAAAAAACAGAGGAATTTGCTATAATATTTGGAAACGAAGGTAATGGTGTAAGAGAAGAAATTCTAAGTATGTGTGATGAAATAATTAGAATAGATATGAACCCTGCTTGTGAAAGTTTAAATGTAGGAGTTTCAGCATCAATAGTCTTATATCATTTATATAAATAAAGGGGAATTATTATGAGATTTATATATATAGGAAAGGTGACTAATACACATGCCCTTAAGGGCGAGATAAGAATATTAAGTAATTTTGAATTTAAAAGTAAAGTATTTACTAAAGGATTCAAATTGTATGTAGGACATTTAAAAACAGAAGAAACAATTGAAACCTATAGACGACATAAACAATATGATATGGTTAAATTCGTTGGTATAGATAATATTAATGATGTTATTAAATATAAAGGCGCAAGTGTATTTATAAATGAAGAAGATTTAAATTTAGGTGATGATGAAATCTTAACTGAAGAGTTAATTGGTATGAAAGTTTATAATGATAACACTTTAGTAGGCACTATCACTGAATATAGAGAAGATAATGGTAATAAGAATATAAGAGTTAATGATAAACTTATTCCATTTAATAAAGACTTCATTTCTAAAATAGATAAACAAAATAGAGAAATATATTTTCATGATATAGGAGTGTTCTTATGAAAATAGACATATTAACACTATTTCCTCATATGTTTGATGGATTCTTAACAGAAAGTATAATGAAAAGAGCCATCGAAAAAGGAAAAGTAGAAATAAATATAATAGATATTAGAGATTACACACCATATAAAAATAACCAAGTTGATGACTACCAATTTGGTGGTGGTGGCGGAATGATTATGATGTGTGAACCAGTATTTAATGCAGTAGAAAGCATTAGGACAGAGGACTCACATGTAATACTTTTAACACCTAGAGGAAAAACATATAACGAAAAGAAAGCGTATGAACTAAAAGACAAAAAGCATTTAATAATTATTTGTGGACACTACGAAGGATTTGATGAAAGAATATATACTTTAGCAGATGAACTTATATCAATCGGAGACTTCATCTTAACAGGTGGAGAACTTCCATCAATGATGATAACAGATTCAGTAGTAAGACTAATAGATGGAGTTATAACAAGTACAAGTTTAGAGTTTGAAAGTTTTAATGATAACTTACTTGATTATCCAGTTTATACTAAACCCAGAAATTTTAGAGGAATGGAAGTACCAGAAGTACTAGTTAATGGTAACCATAAACTTATTAATGAATATAGGGAAAGTGAAAGAAGAAGAATAACAAAGGAATATAGAGACGATTTATTATAGGGTGGTAAAATGAAATACGTAATAGAAAAAAATGGCAAAGATATGAAACTAGTATACTATAGTGTAAATATGGTAGGCCTTGGAGTCGAACCTAAAAATGGTGTTCCGGGACTAACTATCAAAGCAAAAAGAGTAGTACTAGTTGACCCAGAATTAAGAGATGCCTATATAAAACAAAGAATAAATAAAAAAATAGATAAAGTTATTAAATTTATGTTACGTATTTTAAATGATGAAGATACCACTGAAGGCGACGTAGGTATGGTACTAGATGAAATTAATAAATTAAAGGGAATAGTTATTAAAAAATATAAAGAATATATGAAAGTAAGTGAATATAAAGCACTACTTACTAAATTAATAATTATTGAAGAAGAATTTAAGAAAAATTATAATCAAAAATTATATATGAACTATATGAATGGTTCAATTTATGAAGAGAAGATAAGTGAGGGAAGAAGTAGATAATGAATGAAGATTTTAAATTAATGAATCTTAAAGGTACTAGTGACTTTTTACCAGAAGAACAAATCATTAGAAATAAAATCACTGATACTTTAAAGAGTACATTTGAAAAATATGGTTTCTTACCACTTGAGACACCAATATTATGTTATTACGATTTACTAGCAAGTAAATATGCAGGTGGAGCAGAAATATTAAAAGAAGTATATAAATTTAAAGATCAAGGACTTAGAGATATAGGTTTACGTTATGATTTAACAGTACCATTCTCAAAAGTAATTGGTATGAATAAAGGATTAATATTACCATTCAAAAGATATGAAATAGGTAAAGTATTTAGAGATGGTCCAGTTAAACTAGGAAGAGCACGTGAATTCTATCAATGCGATGTAGATGCTTGTGGAACAGAATCTCCTTATGCAGAAATAGAATACTTCATGATGACTAAAGAAGCATTTAAGAAATTTGATATAGATGTAGAAATTAGATATAACAACAGAAAATTCTTAAGTGGACTTTTAGAGTATTGCAATGTACCTAAAGAAAATGTAGGAGCATTCATAACTTTAGTTGATAAATTAGACAAATTAAAAAGAGAAGACATTGAAGAAGAACTAGAAGCATGCACTTCAAAAGAAAATGTTGATAAAGTATTTGAATATTTCAAATTAAATCTAGAAGAATTAACTAAAGAATTAGAAAATAGTAATATAGAATTATTAAATGAAGGATTAAAAGAACTAAATGATTTAAATAAATTAATCATAGATTTAGGATTAGACTTATGTAAGTTCACACCATTCTTAGCAAGAGGTCTTGAAATATATACTGGATGTGTATGGGAAGTATTTGATAGAACTGGAGAATTTAAGTCAGCTCTAGGTGGAGGCGGAAGATATGATAATATCATAACTAAATTCTTACACAATGGAGAAGAATATCCAGCTATAGGTATGTCATTTGGTTTAGAACCAATTTATGCTTTATTAAAAGAAAAATGGTCAGAATCATTAAAGAAATACGATATATATGTATATGCATTCACAAACGATAAAAACTTATTTGAAATATCAAACATGTTAAGAGAAAATGGATATAAAGTATTAACTGAATTAAATAATATAAAACTAAAAAAAGCAATGAACACTGCTAATAGAGAAAATATTGATAAAGTTATTATTATAGGAGAAGATGAATTAAAACAAAATTCAGTAACTCTAAAAGATATGATAACTGGAAATCAAGAATTAGTTAAAATAGAAGATTTAGTTAAAACAATAAAGGAAATGTAATAATTACATTTCCTTTTATTATATATACCATTTATAAAATGGCATAAAAAAAGTTCTCAAACGAGAACTAATATTCAAATGGTGACCCGTACGGGATTTGAACCCATAAATGCACGCGTGAAAGGCGTGTGTGTTAACCGTTTCACCAACGGGCCATTTTATAAATGGTGGGCCTGAATGGACTTGAACCATCGACCTTTCGCTTATCAGACGAACGCTCTAACCAGCTGAGCTACAGGCCCCTTTTCGCCACTTTAATCGGCTGACTACTTAATAATACAGTATTTTTTACAATAATGCAACACTTTTTTTACAAATTTATCAATATTTTTGCTAAAATCTATTAATTATTGCAAAAAATCATGAATTATTGTATCATTATATATGAAAATAGGAGGAAAAATTATGGTAGTTGAAACCTCAACAGTAAATTCTTTAGTAACAATTTGCATAATACTTTTATGTTTGACCTTTACTAGATCTATATTAGTAATGATAGGAGGAAGTAAAGTTTTTAAAAAAGCATCAAAAAAACCATCAACAGCATTTTATCCTGTACTAAATTTATTTACTTTGTTAGAAATAACTGAAACATCTACATTTTTAGGAATATTATTTTTTGTTCCAGTAGTAAACGTAGTAGTACTTTCTATATTATTTTATAGATTAGGTTCAGCATTTAATACTTCAAAGTTTTTTAAAATTGGTTTAGCAGTTTTACCAATAATTTTTTATCCAATACTAGCATTAGGAAATAAACAATATAAATTAAATGATGAAGAGTATTTTAAAGCACTTGATAATGCTAAAGGTGAAAGTATAAACTTAATGACACAAGAAGAAATAAAAGCAGAAAATAGCGCACCAATAGAAGAAAAACCACAAGTAGACTCAATATTCAAATCAAATATCGAAATGATGGAAGAAGTTGCTCCATATAAAGCAGCAAAGATAGATATTCTTGGTATGGAAAAATTAAAACAGGCTACACCACAAGAAGATATGTTTAAACCAATAGAACAAGTAGCACCACCAGAACCAGTTAAAGAAGAAAAAGAAGAAGAGCAAAAACAACCAAGTAAATTCACATCAGAACTTGATAAAAAAGATGAAGTAGAATTTATTGAGTTATAAAGTTAAGTAATAGTAAAATAAAGTGTAAAGTAAAAGTTTACACTTTTTAATTTTTTTTGTATAATATGAGATGGAGATTAGGTGATTATGGCAGAATATAATGAAAAATCAATTAAAATATTAGAAGGCCTTGAAGCTGTACGTAAAAGACCTGGTATGTATATAGGAAGTACTGATAAGAGAGGACTTCATCATTTAGTATGGGAAATTGTTGATAACTCAATAGATGAAGCTATCAATGGTTATGGTAAAAAAATAACAGTAACACTTACTAAAACAGGAAGTGTTAGAGTTAGCGATGAAGGACGTGGAGTACCAATTGGAAAACACTCATCAGGTAAATCAACACCAGAAGTAATCTATACTGTATTACACGCAGGTGGTAAATTTGAAACAGATGGTTACAAAGTATCTGGTGGTCTTCACGGAGTAGGTTCATCAGTAGTTAATGCATTATCTAAATGGATGAAAGTAACTATATGTAGAGAAGGTAAAATATGTGAAATATCATTTAAGAATGGTGGACACGTAGATAAAGAACTAAAACAAATAGGTACAACTAAACAAACTGGTACTACAGTTGAATTCTTCCCAGATGAAGAAATATTTGGTAATGCTAGATTCAGTTACACAACAATATGTGAAAGAATGCAAGAAAGTGCTTTCCTTATAAATGGACTAACTATGGAAGTTATTGATGAAGAAGATGGTAAACATAGTGTATTTAGTTATGATAATGGACTTGTATCATTCGTAGAATATGTAAATGAAGGAAAAGAACCACTACATAAAACAATAAGTTTTAGTGGAGAGAAGAATGGTATTGAAGTAGATATCGCAATGCAGTACACAAACACATATAATGAAAACATAATGTCATTTGTTAATAATGTTAAAACTGTAGACGGTGGTAGTCACGAAGTAGGATATAAAACAGCACTTACTAAAGTATTTAATGAATATATTAAAAGTAATAATCTTTTAAAGAGTAAAGATGGATTAGATGGTACTGATACTCGTGAAGGACTAACCGCAATAATAAGTTTAAAAATACCAGAAAATCTATTACAATTTGAAGGACAAACTAAAGGTAAACTTGGAACTCCTCAAGCAAGAACAGTAGTAGAAAGTATAGTATATGAAAAACTATCTTATTACTTAGAAGAAAACAAAGAAGCAGCTACATCTATAATGAATAAAGCATTAAAAAGTAAACTAGCTCGTGAAGCAGCAAGAAAAGCAAGAGCAGAAGCAAGAGCTGGAAAAGGTAAGAGTGGTCGTGAGAAAGTATTACTTGGTAAACTAACACCTGCCCAAAGTAAAGAATATAATAAAAACGAACTATTTATAGTCGAAGGAAACAGTGCCGGCGGTACAGCAAAAAGTGGTCGTGATAAACGTCATCAAGCAATCCTTCCACTAAGAGGTAAAATAATTAACTGTGAAAAATCAACAGTAGCAGATCTTTTCAAAAACGAAGAAATTAATACAATAGTTCACGCTATAGGAGCAGGAGTAGGAGCAGAATTTGATTACACTGAATCAAACTATGGAAAAGTAATAATAATGACCGATGCCGATGATGATGGAGCTCACATTCAAACATTACTTCTAACATTCTTCTATAGATGGATGAGAGACTTAATAGAACATGGAATGCTTTATATAGCAGTACCACCTCTATACTTAGTTAAATATGGTAAAGATAAAAAATATATAAATACAAACGAAGAATTAAATGAATTTAAAGATACATTCAAAGGAAAATATACTATTCAAAGATACAAAGGACTTGGTGAAATGAATGCAGACCAATTATGGGAAACAACAATGGATCCAGCTACTCGTACACTAGTCAAAATCAAAATAGACGATAAAGCATTAGCTGAAAAAAGAGTAGGAGTCCTAATGGGAGATGACTCAGAAGTACGTAAAGAATGGATAGAAGAAAATGTAGAATTCACACTTGAAGATGATTATAAAGGGGGTAAATAATGGCTAAAGAAAAAGAAACAACAATTATAGAAAAGATAAATGACTTTGCCCTTGAAGAAATAATGGGAGAACGTTTTGGTAGATATGCTAAATACATAATCCAAGATAGAGCTCTTCCAGATGTTCGTGATGGATTAAAACCAGTACAAAGAAGAATACTTTATTCAATGTACAAAGATAAAAATACTTATGACAAAGAAACAAGAAAATCAGCAAAAACTGTAGGTAATGTTATAGGTAACTACCATCCACACGGTGATACATCAGTATATGATGCGATGGTAAGACTTAGTCAAAAATGGAAACAAAGAGTAATACTTGTAGATATGCAAGGAAACAATGGTTCAATAGATGGTGACGGACCAGCCGCAATGCGTTATACTGAAGCAAGACTAGCCAAAATAAGTAATATACTTTTAGAAGACATAGAAAAAGATTCAGTAGAAATGGCTCTAACATTCGATGATTATAGTTATGAACCAACTGTACTTCCTGCATACTTTCCAAATCTTTTAGTTAATGGTTCAACTGGTATTAGTGCAGGTTATGCTACTAATATCCCACCACATAACTTAGGTGAAGTAATAGATGCTACTATCAAAAGAATAGATAGTCCAAACTGTAGACTAGATACTATTATGGACATCGTAAAAGGTCCAGACTTCCCAACCGGAGGTATAGTTGAAGGAAAAGATGCCCTTATAAAAGCATACACTACAGGAAAAGGAAAAGTAGTAGTAAAAGCTAGATACTCATTCGAATCAGTAAAAGGTAAAGACCAAATAGTAATAACAGAAATACCATATGATACATTAAAATGTAACATAATTCGTAAGGTTGAAGAAATAAGACTTGATAAAAAAATAGATGGTATAGTTGAAGTACGTGATGAATCTGATAAAAATGATGAACTTAGAATTGTAATAGATTTGAAGAAAGATGCTAATAAAGATTTAATAATAAACTACTTACTTAAAAATACAGACTTACAAACAAATTATGCATTTAATATGGTAGCTATTGTTAATAGAACACCAAAAACACTAGGTATCCTAGAAATGCTAGATGCATTTATTGCTCATAATAAAGAAGTGGTAACAAAAAGAACTAAATTTGATTTAGATGTAGACTTAAAGAAAATACATATTATTGAAGGTTTTATTAAAGCATTAGATATTTTAGATGAAGTAATTAAAACTATTCGTAAAAGTAAAAATAAGAGTGATGCGATAGAAAACTTAATGCATGAATATGAATTCACTAAAGCACAAGCAGAAGCTATCGTAATGATGCAACTATATAAATTAACTAACACAGATGTAACTGAACTTAAAAATGAATTTGATGCTCTTACAAAAGAAATAGCTTACTTTAGAGAAATACTTGCTAGTGAAGAAAAACTAATGGGTGTTATTAAAGATAAATTAAGAAGCATTAAGAAAGAATTTGCTGATCCTAGACGTACAACTATTAAAGATGAAGTAAGTGAAATCAGAATAGATACACTAGATATGATTAGTAAAGAAGACTTTATAGTTTGCGTTTCTAATAATGGATATGTTAAGAAAGTATCATTAAAGTCATATAATATGACTAATAATGAATATCCAGGTGTTAGAGAAAATGATTACATTGAAGGCTTCTATAAGATTAATAATATAGATACTGTATTATTATTTACAAACCTAGGTAATTATTTATTCTTACCAGTAAGAGAAATACAAGAATCAAAATATAAAGATGTTGGTAGTCATATCTCAAACTACATTAAAGTAAGCGATGGAGAAAAGATTGTTAAATCTATCGGAGTAGCTAAGTTTGACGATACAGTCATTACAGCATTCACAAAACTTGGTATGGTAAAAAGAATGCTACTTAAAGACTTTGAAGTTTCAAGATACACTAAACCTATCACAATGTTTAAATTAAAAGATGGAGACGAGTTAATATCTGTTAATAAAAATGATGGTGAAGAAACTCTAGTTATAACTAAAGAAGGAAATGCTTTAAAATATAATACAAGTGAAATCCCAGTAGTTGGCCTTAGAACTAGTGGAGTTAAATCTATTAATTTAAATGATAAAGATGAAGTAATTAGTGCATTCGTAGTAAGTGCTTCAAAAGAATATGTAACATTATTCACAGATAGAAACACTGCTAAAAGAGTAAAAATAGATGAAATACCAAAAACAACAAG
>CAVDFY010000110.1:0-11734 GCA_963607925.1 bacterium | reverse complement strand
TGCTTATACTGATTTAACAGAAGAAGAAGCTTTAAAAAAGAAAAGTGAATTAGAAACTGATAACCATAATTATAAAATAACTGTGGTTATTAAATCTTATTCTGTTAGTATAGGAAAAGATTTGGTTACTATTGAAAATGAATTTGATAGTAAGGAAGATGCAGAAAAGTATCTTAAAGATTTAGAGGAAAAAGGATATAAGGTAAGTAATACAAATATTTCTCAAAAAGAGACAACTATTAATGTTAATTTGAATGAAATATTTGATACTGAAGAAGAGGCTGTTGCTGCTCTTGAAGAATTCAAGAAAAATAATGATGTATTAGATACTGATACATTAATCTCAAAGGTTAGAAATCAAGAAAAAGATGTAATTATAAGTTCTGCTAGTACTGTAAGTTATGATACTTTAGATAAAGCCGAGAGTATTAAAAAAGAGTTAGCAAAAGAAGCAGATGGTTATGAAATTTATGGGGTTATAAGAAGTGAAACTATTGGAACAAGCGAAAGTAAAGTTATAAATAGTATTCAATTCGATACTAAAGAAGATGCACTTGCATATATTGAAGAATTAGAAAAAGATGGATGGAATGTAGAAGGATTAAAAGTTAATTTATTAACTTTTGAAGAATCAACTTGGGAAGATGAAAGTGGAGTTGTAGTTAATCCTGGAATTAGTGATAATAAAAGTTTTAATTACGGACATTTAGATATTACTTTAATTACTTCATTTAATAATATTAGTAGTACTGGTGAGAAAACAACTGTTAATGGTATGATATATATTAATACTGTTACTGTTAATGGTAAAAATATTAGAATGAAAAGTTTATCTCAAGATCCTAATAGTAAATTATATGAATATACATCTGCCTCAAGAAATTTAGAAATCACTAACAAATCCTTAGTTAAAATAGAAGGAATTGTTAAAGTTGGTAACATGAGCTATCCTTTTACAACTGAAGGTTATTTGAGTGAAAGTCAAAATGTATGTGAAGGGTTAGGTAATAGTAAAGGCTTTGATTTAGAATTCAAAACAGTTACTATCATAAATAATAAAGTATTAGTTGATACTAAACTTATAAATAAATATAATGTTACGGGTACTGCTACTAAGAGTCCTGTTACTAAATATTATGTAGATGCTGTTAAAAAGATTTATGGTTATGATTATGAAGTAGAAGCTAAAGGAACAAAAACTACTAAAGAAGATAAATATACATTAACTGGTTCTGCTTCTAAAGAAATTTACGAAACAAAATATTCATTAGATATCATTACTGAAACAAAAAAATATGAAAAAATTTATGGAAAATTAATTGTTAAACACGTTGATACTGCTGGTAAAGAACTTGCAGAAACTGTTATAACAACTGAAAAAGTTGGTATTGATTATACAACTAGTAAAAAAGAATTTGAAAATTATGAATTTATTAAAGTTACTGGCGATGATACAAATGGAAAATATATTGATGGAACATTAACAGTTACATATATTTATGAGTTTGTTGGTGGAACAGGTGGAGATATACCTGAAACAGGTATTATTGATAATAATATTCTTGAATATATTACTATGTTCAGTATATTTACATTAATTTGTGCTATTGTTTTGAAAAATAAAATTGCATAGTTTAAATCTATTTTATGATATTATACCCATAAAGTTAATATTTACTTTATGGGTTTTTAATTTGAAAAAAATATATTATTTTTGTCAAATAAGTTTTTTTTGCATATTCTATTTATAGGAGGGTTACTAGCCTATGTTTAATAATTATAAAGAAATAGTTACAAAAACTATTATTGGTAAAGGAAAGAAAACTTTTAAGAATGATTATGAACTTACTACTGATACTGATGTAGATACTGTTCTTGGATGTTGGGTAATAAATCATAAAATTCATGGTAAGAAGGATCATGAGTACATTAAAATAAACGGAAGTTATGATATTAATATTTGGTATAGTTATGATAATAATACTAAAACAAATGTAGTGAGTAAGAAAATGTTTTATGAAGAAAAGGTTAGAGTTAAAGTACGTGAGAATGGTGACTTGAATGATAACTCTGAAATAATTATTAGAAGTCTTAAGAATCCAACATGTATAGATGTTTCTAATGAAGACAAGACCATTAAATATACAATATCTAAAGAACTTGGTATAGAAATAGTAGGAGATGCTAAAATAAGAATTCCTGTAAGTAATACTGAAGATGATTATGATTTAATAATAGATGAAGATGCAATTAATGATGAAATAGATAAAAGTGTTAATATAAATTATTTAGATAATAAAGACTCATAATTGACATTTTAGAGTCTTTTTTACTATAATAAATAGTATTATTCTTTCAAAGGAGATAATGCTATGGATAATAGTGCTTATATTAAGGCTAGTTTGGATAGATTATTGGAAGAAAACGATAATGTATTTGTTGTTCCACATATTAGACCAGATTTTGATGCGGTTGGTGCTGCTATAGGTATAGCCTTAATATGTAAGAAAAATAATAAAAATTGTTATATTGTTATAGATGATGATTATGATAAATTAGAACCAGAAACTAGGAAGGTTTTAGAGAGTATTAGGGGTAACTTTAATTTTATAAGAAGTAATGATTTGCCTGTATATTTAACACCTAGAAGTATGATGGTTGCTGTTGATGCAAATAAAGATTATCTTCTTTGTACAAAAAACTATTTAGGTGAATTTAAAAATATCGTTGTTATAGATCATCATAAAACTGATGAACATACTATTAAAACGCCTTATTTATTTGTAGATGATAGTATATCTAGTGCTTGTGAAGAAGTTTCAAGATTATTGTTTTTATATGGAGTTAAGTTGTCTCCTGACTATGCAAATTATTTATTAGCTGGTATTATACTTGATACTAATAAATTAAGTAAGAATACTACTGCTAAAACATTTGAAGTAGCATCTAAGCTTACTGCAAGTGGTGCAGACCCTACTATAGCAAATAATATGTTTTTAGAAGATTTTGAACATGATAGAGCTATTCAAAGATTAGTAGACAATACTGACTTTCAAAATTATATCTTTGCGATAGCATCTGACTCAGAAGATAGTGGTAGAATATATGAACCTGAAGATATTGCTAAAGCTGCAGATTATTTACTTAAATATAATATTAATTGTAGCTTTGCGATGGCATATATAGATGACATTACTATTAGTGTTAGTGCTAGAAGTAAAGGACTAATTGACGTATCTAAAATCATGAGATTATTTGGTGGTGGTGGAAATGAATATTCTGCAGCTGCTAAAATAAGAGGTAAAAGTCTTCAAGAAGTAAAAAGTTTACTTATTAGTTGCTTAATGCCAGGAGCTTATATTGAAAATGCTAATATATCTTTTGTAGAAGAAAATCCTATGAAATTAACAATGAAAAAGAGTCATGAATAATGACTTTTTCAATTAAAAGTTGACTTTTTGTATCATTTATGATATAATGTAATAGCTTTTGAATAAGGGGGGTTAAGATTATGTCAATAACAAATGCTAGACAAATATTAGGATTTGATTTGAATACAATATTAACATTAGAAGCAATTACTAAAAGATATAGACAATTAGTAAAGGAATTCCATCCGGATAAACATTCAGGATGTAGTGATGTTGAACTTCAACATTATCATCAAAAAACAATAGATATTAATAATGCTTATAATTATTTAAAGGTTAATATATCTAGAGTTAATGATTGTGTTAATAGTAAAAAAGATCCTTTTGATGATTTTCAAACTATATTTTTCTATTCAAGACGTTCTAAAGCTGATCAACAAGCACGTAGTATATTTGAGAACGCTAAAGATAGTAAGTTAAAACAAGAAATAAATAATTTATATAATAGAGTAAATATTAATAATGCTCAAAATGATAGTGCTTTGTCTAAAGCATGTGATGAATTTGCTAGAGGTGTTGCATTAATATATCACAATTATGAAACTAGATTTCGTGTGGAAAGAGGTATTCCAAACTCATTTAAATTTGATGTTAAATATCAATATGATGTTGATACTTTCTTAAATAGTTTAGAAAAAATGGCTATAGAAAGAAAAAAAGAATTAGTAAATAAGATTGAAGATATATTTGATGCTGCTTTAATAGATGAATCTATCAAAAGTTCTAAATCATTTAATGCTTTTGTTAATGAGTATTATAAATTACTTTGGAATTCAAGGATAACTGATAGCGAAGAACAAAGAATATTCGATGAAATAAATACTAAAGTAATTAGAATGGTTGCTTATTTTGAAACTCGTAAGAAAGATTATTTAAAAATAAAAAAACAAATAAGTAAATTACCAGAAACATTTGAAAATAATAAGTATTCTAGAGATGCGATGTTAAGAGAATTAGATGATAGTATTATAAATTGTACTTTTACTCGTACAACTAAAAGACTTCAAGAAATCATTGATATGTATACTACTAAGAAAAGATATATCAATAAAATGCGTATAGCTTTAACTTTAAAATCAAAAGTTAGTTTATTAAGATTAGATCCTAACAAAGATAAAGATAAAATTGAATATATATTAGAGATTTTAGAAGTTGCACAAAAAGTATTAGATGATGCTTTAGAAGGTAAATATACAGTACCTCAAATATCAATATTACAAGACTTATCATTAAGTGATACTAGAAAGGATGAATTATTATTAGCTATATTTGCTCGTGAAGAATATAATGTATTCTTATCATTTAATAAAGACAATACTAAAAAAGAAGATCCTTTTGTACTTGGTAATCCAGAAATAGATCAATACTTAAGTTTATCTGACTATGGTATGAACATGAATATTAATTCTAAAGAAGAAATATCTAAAGATGTTAGATTGATGCCCCTTAGTTTATTTGTTAAATATGGTAATGCAGTAAATGTTACTACTAGAAGAAAAAATGGTTATGAAACAATTTTATGTCAATATAATGGATATGAGTTAGTTTACGTTCATGAATATAAGACAAACTTTGGTTATTATTATTTAAGAGGTACAACAGTTAATTATAACAATAGTGGTAGTAGAGAAGAATTATTAAAAAATTTAGAAGATGATGTAAGTGCAATGTTTGCTGAACATATAGATAGAATTAATAAGAGTGATAAACTTAAAAGAACTTTAGAAGTTAAAAGCAAATAGAATGGATTTAAATTCCATTCTTTTTTTGTTATAATATTTAGTGATTGGAGTAGTTATGAATCAAGAGAAGATTGGAAAATTTATTAGAGAACTTAGAAAAAATAACAATTTAACTCAAAATGATTTAGCTGTTAAATATGGAGTAACATATCAAGCTGTAAGCAAATGGGAGAATGGTAGAAATATACCTGATATTTCTATTCTTAAGCAAATGAGTAAAGACTTTAATATAAATATTGATGATTTACTTGATGGAGAAAGTAAAAAGAAGAAAAACAATAAATATTATATTCCTGTTATTATAGTTTTAGTTGTTTTATTATGTGTATTAATAGGACTGATATTTTTTCATAAAGAAAAATTTGAATTTAAGACTTTAAGTGCTACTTGTAAGAATTTTACTATTTCAGGAAGTATTGCTTATAATAAAGATAAATCTTCTATATATATTTCTAATGTTAAATATTGTGGTGGGGATGATAATAATACATATGATAGTGTTGAATGTATATTATTTGATTCTCATAATGGAGTTACTACTAAAATAAGTGAATACTCTAAAAAAGAAAATGTTACTCTTGAAGAATATTTACATGAAGTAGAGTTTGTAGTTGATGATTATGAATCGAAATGTAAGAATTATACTAGTAATCATATATATATTGAAATACTTGCTAAAAAAGATGGAAAGACTACAACATATAAAATTCCTTTATCTTTAACTAGTTGTAATAAATAACTCAACCTTAAGTTTAGATACTAAACTTAAAATTTATAGTATTTTTTATAAAAATATATTAAGATGATAACGTAAGGATGTGAATTATGAAGAAAAAAGAAGATAAAAAAGATAAAACATTATATTATATAATTATTGGAACTGTTTTAGTTTTAGCCTGTTGTGTTGGTTTCTATGTAGGATTTACAAGTGCAGGTAATAAAGAAACTGATGCTCAAAAGTTTGCTAGTGAATATCCAGTTAGTGGGGATAATGTATTTGTTTATAGAACACTTGAGGAAATAAATAAAATACTTGAAAATGGTACTGGACTTATATTTTTAGGATTTCCAGAATGTCCTTGGTGTAGAGGGTATGCTCCTATAATAAATGAAGTAGCAAAACAAGAAGGATTAGAAAAAGTATATTATTTTAATATAAAGAAAGATAGAGAAGATAATACAGAGTTATATCAAAAAGCTGTTAAGTTACTTGGAGATAATTTAAGATATGATGATGAAGGTAATAGAAGAATATATGCTCCATCATTAATAGCTGTTAAAAATGGTAAGATTGTTGGATTTGATGATACTAGATATTGGAATAATAAGAGTTATGAAACTCCTGAAGATTTCTGGAATAATGAAGATTTAACTAGTATGAAAGAAAAACTTGTAAAGATGATAACTGATGTTAATGAAAAAAGTTATTGTACATCCGATTGTGATTAGTAACTATTAATTTAGTTAATTTTTTGTTATTATAAAATAGAGGTGAATTATGAAATTAAAGAATAAAGTATGTGTAGTAACAGGTGGGGCTATGGGAAATGGTCTTGGAATAGTTAAAGTATTTTTAAAATATGGAGCTAAAGTATCTATCATTGATTATGATGAATCAGTAAGTGCTGTGGTTGCTAAACTTAATAATGAGGGATATGATGTTATTGGTTTTCATGCTGATATAAGAGATAAAGATAAAGTAAATGAAGCTATAGAAAAAACTAGAGAAATATTTGGTAATATAGATGTACTTGTTAATAATGCAGGTGTTGCTAAAATAGAAAATTTTATGGACATGAGTGATGAAGTTAGAGATTTTCATTTTGATATTAATATAAAGGGTACTTGGAATGTTACTAAGTCATGTCTTAAATATTTTAATGATAATGGTAGTATTGTAAATCTATCTAGTGTTACTGGACCAATGGTAGCTGATACTGGAGAATGTGCTTATGCTACTACTAAAGCTGCATTAATTGGATTTACTAAAGGACTTGCTATGGAATTAGTTAATAGAAATATAAGAGTAAATGCTATAATGCCAGGATACATAATGACACCAATGGTAGATGGTATTGCAAAAGATTCTAATAGTAGTGATCCAAAGAGTGTTATTGAAGGTATAAGAATAGGTATTCCAATGAAGAGACTTGGAACTATTGAAGAGTTAGGTGAGTTAGCTGCATTTCTTGCAAGTGATGAAGCAAGTTATATAACAGGACAAGGAATAGTAATAGATGGTGGAAGTACACTTCCTGAAACTATGAGTGTTGGAGCATAATTTTTAATATAAAAAAAGGATTATAGAAATCTATAATCCTTTTAAAATGCCTATTACTTTTCGTTAACGAATTCTTTGAGGTAATCAACAAATTGTTGATTTTTAGATGAGATACTTTCGATTAATTTTTTTAGTTTCTTCATATTCAGGAATTTCTTTATAGTGTTTATTTAATTGTTGAATGTATAAAAAGTTCTTTGTCATTTCTATAAATTTTGTACCATAGTAATTTTTAGAATCACTTGCTAAAATTTCTTCTACATCTTTCTTCAATGCTTCGATTGTCTTTTTGTTTCAATATCAGTTTTTAATAATTGTCCGCTCATTTATAATTCTTCCTTTATATATCAATATTATTATATTAATAGTATTGTAAATTTAATTATCAAGAAATATATAGTTATGTGCGTAAAGATCGGCTTTACTTGACTTTTAGTATCATTTATGATATAATATGTGCAATATTAAGGGGGATAAAGATGATTAATATTAAATTTAAAAATGAAAAAAGTTTGTTTGTTGAAGACGATGTTGCTGTAAAGGCAGATCGTGTTACTAAAAAAATTGAAAAGTATATACGTAAAGGAAGATGTGCTAAAGCTTCAAAAACTGATGATGGTTATAATTTTAATATATTAGATTATGATTATTCTTATCAAGATTATCATATAGAAGTAGGAGAACATATTAATAGTGAATATGCTCGTGAGTCTGAAAGACTTTATAAACTTGCTAATACTAAAGCAATGAAAAATAAATTTGCTAAAACTGAAAAAGATATTTATACAAAACCTTCAAAGATTTTTAAGAGAAATTTTAGTGAGTTAGTTGATGGTTATTTTGATCTTTTTATACTTACTTTGGGTGCATCTGCAATTTTATCACTTCTCTTAGCAATACCAGTTGGTGTTATTTTAGATTCTTATTATCCTGCTAATATGCTTGTAGCTGGTTCACCATTTATTGCTCAACTTTCAACATTTCTTGTTGGTATACCACTTGTAAATACAATTAAGGAATTAATAAAAAATAAAAAAGCAAAGAAAAGTGATGAAGTACCTGAGTCTGATGAAGAAGAAAAGAAAAGTGTTAAAAAAGTTAATTTAATGGAACCTAATAAAATTAAAGGTTTAGATGATGTTAAAAAAATACCAGTTGTTAAAAATAATTCTCAAGAGATGCTTGCAAAAACTCGTAAACAAAAAGCAATCATTTTATTCTTAAAAGATAAATATAGAGAATTAGATGAAAGAAGAATAGAACTTATTAATAATGGGGGCTCTAATGAAGAAATTATTCAAGTTGTTAATGAAATGAATGCATTAGTTTATAAAGCAAATACTATAATACCTGGTTCTACTGAAGAAGAAGTTGTTGAAGAAAAACCAATGCGTCTTGAATTAAAATAGATATTTATTATTTGATTAATTTGACAAGATATAAAATATATATTATAATTTACTCGTAAATTGTTGATTTGGAAGAGTAGGTATATGATTCTTTTTAGAAAGTGACTGGTTGATGGAAAGTCATAAGATTGATTATACTGAATGGGCCAATGAAAGATTGTCTGAAATAGCAGTAGGATGATACGAAGTACTCGCCTTCGTTAACAAAAGGACTATATGATGGTATAGGTAAGCTATTTTAGGTGGCAAAATAAGAATTATGATCTTATCCTAGTTTAGGGTAAGATTTTTTTTATTAGAGGTGAAGAAATGATAAAATATTATGAAGGATTTCGATGGTGTTAAATATTAACTAAAAGAAATAAAAAATATTAATATTTAAGGGAGATGAAAATTATGAAAGAAAAATATATAACTTTAACAGGAGATAGACCTACAGGTCCATTACATATTGGACATTATGTTGGGTCACTTAGAAAACGTGTAGAAATACAAAATAGTGGAAACTATAATCAATTTGTTATGATAGCGGATTTACAAGCACTTACTGATAATGCTGATAATCCAGAAAAGATTCGTGAAAATGTAATGGAGGTTATGCTTGATTATTTAGCAGTTGGTCTTGAACCAGATAAAACAACATTTTTATTACAAAGTGAAATACCTGCTTTATATGAACTTCCAATGTTATATTCAAATTTAGTAACAGTTGCTAGACTTCAAAGAAATCCAACTATTAAAAATGAAATTAAACTTAGAAATTTTGAAAATAATTTACCAGTAGGATTCTTTACTTATCCAATTAGTCAAGCTGCTGATATAACTGCTTTTGGTGCTAAATATGTACCAGTTGGAGATGATCAACTTCCAATGATAGAACAAACTCGTGAAATAGTTAATTCATTTAATAGAATATATAAAACAGATACTTTAGTTTTACCTGAAGCAATACTTCCTGATAATGAAAAGTGTTCTAGACTTCCTGGTACAGATGGAAATGCTAAGATGAGTAAATCTCTTGGAAATTGTATATATCTAAAAGACTCAAGTGATGAAATTAAAAGAAAAGTAATGAGTATGTATACTGATCCAAATCATATTAAAGTAGAAGATCCAGGAGATACTAAAAATAATACAGTATTTATATACTTAGAAGCATTTGCGACAGATGAACACTTTAAAAAATATTTACCAGAGTATAAGAATCTTGATGAATTAAAAGCACACTATGAACGTGGTGGTTTAGGGGATATGAAAGTTAAAAGATTCTTAAATTACGTTATGCAAGAAGTAATGGAACCAATTAGAACGAGACGTGAAAATTATGAAAAACGTAAACCTGAAGTATTTGAAATGTTAAGACAAGGTACATTAAAAGCAACTGAACATTCAAACAAAATACTTAATAAAGTTAAAAGTGATATAGGTATTAATTATTTTGAAGATGAGGAATTTAAAAATAAGTTTATAAATAATTAAAAATATAGTATTATATATTTATAGTAGGTGATAAATATGTTTGATATATTTAAGAAGACTGAGGAAGATAAAAGACAAGAAAAGACTGATAAAATAGAAAGATTTTTTGCAGCTGATATGTGTGTTAAAAAGGATATGCATTCTTTAGTTCCAACCGACTCAGACTTATATACGATGGATGCTATGGTTGAGTATATGGACACGCTATATAGAGGTCTTAAAGATTTAAGAACTGAATTTAGATTTATGGGGAAAAATATAGATTTAGGAAAAGATACGTTAGAAAAAATGGATGCATTTTTAAAAAATCTTATTGATGAATCAGCAAATCTTAGATATGATCCTTCTACTATAAAAAGGTTTTTCAATGATAAAATATCTTATATGAGAGAAGAATTTGTTAAAGATGTAAAAATGAATTTTGCAGGTTATACTTCTTTTGCGAGTGTAGATGGTTATTTTGGAAATTGTACTACTATAAATGAAATGTTACATTTACTTCATATGTATGTTTCTAATAATGATGAGATTTTACAATCATTAAATGTAATTGATAGTAGAGATATAGCGGGATATTCATTAACCTTATATGGTAAACCTAGTCCTGAAACTAAAGAAATCTTTGATTCTTTTCCGAGTAATACCGGAAGTGGAGATACTGATTTAATAGGACTTCCAAGTGTTAATAAATCACTTATGATGATTAGAGATAAAGGGCATGCTTTAAGTATTGAAATCACTTATGAAGGAGAAAATGCAGTTGTTGAGTATTTTGTTCCTAAATTATGTAATATAGATATGATAAATGCACTTCCTGGTGTTATTAAAGTGAGTGAAGACGTTCCAATGAACGTTGGAACAACTGGAAGATTTGTTGTTAGTAAAAAAGAATTATCTTCTATGCTTGGAGATTTTGTATCAAAAGTTCCTACTGATGCAGATATGCCAATGTTTAATTATAGTGGTGTTTTTCATTCAATATAAATGTTAAACTGTCTTATGACAGTTTTAATTTTGGATTTAATATGTTATTATATAGAATATAATTAATGGTGAAATATGATAGATAGAATAATTAATGAAGAGAGTTTAGAATTTGAAAATGAAATATTAAATACTAATAACGCAAGATGTATATTTTTATATGCGTATTTTCATGAAATTAAAAACAAAGAGAAGTTTATTAATAGTATTATAAATAGTGATGATAAAAAATATATACATTATTTCTTTAGAAGTATTAAAAATATAGATAGAGAATTATTACTTGATAAAATTCTTTCTTATGATGACTCTAAATATATTTATTATTGTTTATATGATACTAAAGATTTAGAAGATAGATATTATGTTAAAGCTATAAATTTTGTTATTGATAGTAGTGATCATAGA
>CAVDFY010000109.1:0-8115 GCA_963607925.1 bacterium | reverse complement strand
ATTTTAATAGGTCCTGCATTAGCATTTGGAAGAATATTAATATTAGGATAAAACTTTTCAATATCTTTATTAAATAATTCTTCAAATGATTTTATAAAAGATTGTTTATTTAAACAAAAATTTAAATTATCATCACTAGTCTCAAATACCTCGTTTTTATTTTTTGTAATATTAACTATATAATAATTCATTATTTCACTTATATTGTTTTCATCAATAACACCATTATATTCATTTATTTTTACAAATAAATTAAAGTATGAATTATTATATATATTTTTTCTTAAAGTATTAATATTATCATTAAAATTAAGTGCTTTATAATATATAAAACTTTTTTCTTTATTTTCTTCTATTTGTTTTTTATTATTATTATCTAATATAAATATTATAAGAATACCTATTGAAATTAATATGATAAGTGCAATTATATATTTTTTCATTACGTAGCATTCCTCCAATCAATTTCAAAATGCATTCCATCTATTTTTGTACCTTTACCATTTCTTCCCCAATTACCACCCCATATGAATCCAAGTGGTTCAAAAACTTTTTTCCATAAAACATAGTTAACATTTCTAGAATCACTTTCTCCACCTATAGCATTTATAAAATTATTATATTTTTCTAAACTTCTACCATAAGGAGTTGGATATTTTTTTCCATTAATAGTATAGCTTTCGCTAGGATTTATATCTATTGCAATTCCATAAGCATGAGTACTTATTGTTTTAGTATTACTTATATATCGAATACATATAGGTCCACTAACCACTATTTGATTAGGTTCATATTTTATTCCATCTATTCCAACTGTAATTATTTGACAAAATTTTTCCTGAACTTTTTTCCATGTTGATGAAGCAAGTTTATGAACTGTCCAATTATATTTTGTTCCATTAGAACATGTAGTTGATACACTAACTAGATTTGTTTTTTTCCATGATGGATCCATCTCAATACTATTACGATCAGATGTATCATTAGCCGCTGCTTTATCATAATAAGCAAATGACCCAAAGATTCCTTTTTTAGCAGAACATAATTGATATTTTCCATTCTTATTACAATTGGAAGTTTTTCCACTATCAGGTGTAAATGTACCAGGATTACTAGTATCAGAAATAGTTGTACTAGAGCTACTACTGCTACTACCACTGTTATTTTCACCATTTGTATTTTCTTTTTTATTACTTTCTTCTATTTTTTTATCAATAATATCTTTTACATTATCAAGTCTTTTTTTAAGAGCTTTTTTTGTATCAGTATCTTTTATTTCATTAACTTTATTTAAAGCATCATAATAATCATTATATTTAGAAGATGATTCAGCTTTACTAATAAAATCTACTGCTTTATCATAATACTTTTGATTAATCACATCAGTTGAAGTATTACTTAAACAGTCTTTATATTCGCTATTTGTTAAAGAAACATTAACTAATACACTAACAAAAGTAGGTATAAAAAATATAACTACAGCAGCAATACAATTATTAACAAGTTGCTTCTTAGCTTTCGCAAGTAAGTCTTCTTCTCCTACCTTAATGGTTTTCAAAAGTGTTATCATGCCTGTTAAAATTAATAATATTGGAACAACAATCTTAATTATTAAAATTACAATATTAACAATACGCATTACACTCAAAACAGTTGGATTATCACATATTTGTAAAATCATTACTACACCTCACAACTAATTACTATCGTTTACGTTAATAACGCCACTAAAAGTCTTTCCTTGATTATAATTTTGTTCTTCATCTAAATTTTTAAAACTTATTTCTATAGTATATTTATGCTTAATACCTGGTGCTATATTAACTTCTGATTTTAAATTATCCATAGTAACAGGTTTTTCTTCAATATTACTACACGTTCCACTCATTATATTATCTGTTGTCATACTATCGCAAACAGCTTTTATAACAAGTTCATTATTTGTTATTTCATTATTATATTCTTTCCATATTAAGTCGTATGTAACATCTAAAGTTCCAGTATTTTCTATTGTAAATGTTTTTGTTATTACATCCCCAGGTTTAAAATTAGCTTTATATATAAGAGGACTATCATCAATATAATCTAATTTTAATGTTCCAGTAGTAACTTTTGCTTCATCAGATTGATACGAAAATTCAGCCTTAAAATAACCATAAGTAAAACCTACAGTTCCAATAAAAATAAATAATAAAATAAATCCAAAAATTATTTTTTCTTCTTTTTCCATAACAATCACTATTCTATATATTTATAATACCATATTTTCTATTTAATTACTAATTATATTTATTAAGTAACGAACTAGTTGGAGTACAAACATTCACTTCTCTTTTATCATATAAAACTGTATCAGTATTAAACCAACCATTTCTACTATATGTTCCAGTTCCTTTGCCATAAGAATTTCCTACAAATATTTGACTACCATCTTGTTTAACATCTATTAATGCCATATAATGTTGTGAATTTGTAAAATTACTTTTAGCTTTAACCATAATTATAACAACATTACCACTTCTTAAATTAGATACAATATCATTGCTACTCATACTATTCAAGTAAAAGTATTATTTGATAAAGCATTTACTCCTTTATATGCACTTCTATGTCTATAATTTGAATTAAATACAGTTAACGGTGTAATACTAGGATCATACGCAGAAGAAAGAACTGCTATAGATGTTATCATACATCCATTACTTGCTATATCATCATTACTATCATATTTAACAGAACCCCATCTAGAATCCCCTTGATTATATAAATTATATTTAATACGATTTATAGAATTTACATGATATGTACCATTTGATGCATCTGTATCACTTGGTAGATTAGTATTGTTGCTATTACCACTATTACTAGAATTATTTTCACTTTTAGTATCTTCTTTTTTATTATCCTCTTGTATCTTGTTATCAATAGATTTTTTAACTGTATCTAATCTGTCCATAAGAGACTTCTTTTGGTCAGTATCTTTCACTTCATTAACTTTACTTAAAGCTTCATAATAATCATTATATGTTTGTGAACTTTCTACTTTTGAAACAGCAGACTCTGCATTTTCATAATATTTTTGACTAATTCCATCAGCATTAGCACTATATAAACAATCTCTATATTGATTATTAGTATCACTTACTTTAACTAAAACATTAACAAGTGTCGGAATTAAAAATATAGCTACGGCAGCAACAGTGTTACTTACAAGTTGCTTTTTAGCTTTAGCAAGTAAATCATCATTACCAACTTTAATAGTATTCATAAGTGTTATCATACCAGTTAAAATTAATAATATTGGTACAGCTATTTTAATAATCAAAATAACCATATTTATAATTCGTATTACTTCTAAAACACTAGGATTATCACATATATTTAAAATCATTTATAGCACCTCACATAAAGTTTTACTTTATATATTTATAATATCATACTTTAATAAAAAAATAATGCAGAAAATGCATTATTTTAATTCTAATATATGTGATTTATCAATTACCGGTTTATACTCTATTCTTTTACCACAACAAGGACAATATTCTATAGGATAAAGTGTCTTTTTAACTTGGAAATTAACTTGATAATTTCCATCCAAGTCATAGTCTCCTTCATCAACTATTTCATCATTTACTAAACACAATTGTCCTTCTGTTACATCACTTGCAAAATTAGAAAGAACAAAACCTTCTTTATATTCACGAACAAAATCTATTATAAGTAACTTTGTCATACAATTACATAAATTCACATACTTAATTTTATCCATAACCCACCTAATTATTTATTATTTTCTTCTTCATGTAACTTTTCAATAATTTTTTCAATCTTTTGTCCATATTCTATAGATTCATCAAATATAAATCTAAGTTCTGGAGTATGTCTAATTTGTAATCTTTCAGCAAGCAAACTTCTAAAGAATCCTGCAGCATTATTTAAGTCTTTTTCTACTTTTTCTCTATCATCAGTAGTAGTAAAGTATATTTTAGCAAAACTTAAATCATTTGTTACATCACAATCAGTAATAGTTACATGTTTAAAATCTTCATCTTTAGCTTCAAGAAGTAAAATATTACCAAGTTCTCTTTGCATATCAGAAGCTACTCTTTCACCTTTTAAATTCATGCTCTTTTCACTTCCCTATTTTCAAATGCTTCTATAACATCTCTTTCTTTAATATCTGGGAACGATTCAATAGTCATACCACAATCATATCCAGCTTTAACTTCATGTGCTTGATCTTTCTCTCTTTGAAGTGTTGCAATCTTAGAAGTTGCAATTACTATTCCATCACGAATAACTCTACATGGACATCCAACTTTAACAACACCACTAGTTACATGAGAACCAGCAATATTTCCAACTTTAGAGAAATGGAATAATTGTCTTACTTCAGCTTCTCCAATAACTACTTCTTCATATTCAGGATCTAACATTCCTTTCATAGCAGCTTCTATTTCTTCTACTAATTTATAAATAATATTATAAAGTCTAATTTCTACTCCATAACTCTTAGCAGTTTCTTTAGTAGCTTTAGAAGGACTTACATTAAATCCAATAATAATTGCATTAGATGCATTAGCAAGTACTACATCACTCTCAGTAATAGTACCTACACCACTTCTAATTACATTAATCTTAACACCATCAACATGTATTTTTAATAAAGCATTTTTAACTGCTTCTTCGCTACCTTTAACATCAGTCTTAAGAACAATATTAATTTCTTTACGTCCTTCTTTAATTTGATCAAATAACTCATCTAAACTTAATGCTTTATGAGCAAATCTCTTGCTCTTTTCATGTTCTTTTCTCTTTATAGCAACACTACGAGCTTCTTTTTCACCTTCGAATGCCATAAATTTATCTCCAGCTACTGGAACGTCTTCTAGTCCAGTAACTTCAACTGGTTTACTAGGTTCAGCACTAACTATTTCTTTACCAGTATCATCTTTTAATGTACGAACTTTACCATAACTTGTACCTACTACAATAGGATCTCCAAGTCTTAAAGTACCATTTTGTATTAACAATGTTACAACTGGTCCAATATTCTTATCAAGTCTAGCTTCAATAACAGAACCACTAGCATATCTATTAGGATTTGCTTTTAAATCTAAAAGTTCACTTAAAGCATTAATATTATCTAAAAGTAAATCAACACCTTCACCAGTTTGAGCACTCATACGAACGAATATAGTGTCTCCTCCCCATTCTTCAGGAACAAGATTAAGTTCACTCATATCACTCATTATTTTATCTATATTAGTATGTGGTTTATCAATTTTATTTATTGCAACTATAATTGGTACACCAGCAGCTTTAGCATGATCAATTGCTTCTCTTGTTTGAGGCATAACACCATCATCAGCAGCTACTATAATAATTACTATATCTGTTACACTAGCTCCTCTTGCTCTCATTTCAGTAAATGCAGCATGTCCAGGAGTATCTATAAATGTAATCTTTTTACCATTTCTTTCTACTTGATAAGCACCTATTGCTTGAGTAATTCCACCAGCTTCACCTTGAGCAACATGTGAATTACGAATATAATCAAGTAATGTTGTTTTACCATGATCAACATGACCCATAATAGTTACAACAGCAGGTCTAGGAAGTAAATCTTCTTCTTTTTCATTTATTACATATTCTTCAAAATTAGTAATATCAGTAGTTTCTTCTTTAACTAATTCTTTATTATATTCAAGTACTACCACACTAGCATCATCAAAAGAAATAGCTTGACTTGAAGATATCATAAGACCCATACCAATTAATTTTTTAACTACATCAGATGCACTAACACCAATCGCAGTAGCAAGGTCAGATACACTCATACCTTCTTTATATAAAACTACATTACTAAGAACTTCTTCTTTATTACTTTGTAATTTAGATTTATTTTTATAAATATTTTTCTTTTTTTGAGATAAATCATCATTACTTTGTTTATTAGAATCTTTCTTCTTGATTTTTTCCTTAACCTTAACTTCTTCATCTAATTCAATGTTATATGCTAAAGCAGCTTCCTCAGCTCTATCCTCTAGCTCAAATTTACTAGCAAGTTCCTCAGTTAAATTGTTTTCTTTTTCACTAGTAAGTTCATTATCTAACATAATTATTGCTTCATCATCTAGAATATCTTTATCGTTATTACATTTAAAACCAAGTTCTTTAAGTTTACTAATAACAGTTTTAGTATCTACTCCTAATTCTAAAGCGTAATCTTCAATACTCATATTTATTTCCTCCTTTTCTTATTTTATATTTTACTAATTAATTCATCATAAATATTATCTTCTATTTTAACCTCTAAATGGCGTTCAAGAGCTTTAGATGCACGAGCTTTTTCAATAACTTCTTTATCTTTTTTTACATAAGCTCCACGTCCATTAGCTTTTCCAGTCTCATCTACAAATACATTTCCTTCATTGTCTCTAACTACACGAAGTAAATCTCTTTTTTCTAATTTTTCATGTGTTATTACACATGTTCTCATAGGGACTTTTTTAACTTTCATGTTTACCCTCCTTATGATTATTTATTTATTTCTGCATTAATATCTGCAAGTGTCTTAATATTAATTGTATATTTAGTAAGTTTACTAGCTAATTTAATATTAATTCCTTTCTTACCAATTGCTAAACTTAAATTTTCATCATCAGCTATTACTAATGCTTCTTTCTTCTTTTCATCAGTAATACTTACATTTAAATTTTTAGCTGGACTTAATGCATTAGCAATAAATTCTTCCATATTATCAGAATATGCTATTAAATCTACTTTTTCTCCACCAAGTTCATTAATTATATTAGCAATTCTTCTTCCTTTTTCACCAATACAACTTCCGATTGGATCTACTTTTGGATTTGTAGAAGCAACTGCTACTTTACTACGAACACCAGCTTCACGAGCAACTCCACGAAGTTCTAATGTTCCATCACTAAACTCAGGAATTTCATGTTCAAATAATCTTTTAACAAATCCATAATTTTTTCTTGATGTTAGAATAAGTGGTCCTTTAGGTGTACTTTCTATTTTAGTAATATATACTTTTATAGAGTCACCCATAGTTAATTTTTCTCCAGGAATTAATTCAGTCTTTGGAAGTATTCCACGTGCTTTACCTAAATCAACATAATAATTTTTAGCATCTTCCATTGCAAGGAATCCTATCATTAATTCATCTTCCTTATCAGCAAAATCAGCCATTATTTTTTCACGTTCAGCTTCACGAATCTTTTGAAGTACAACTTGTTTAGCAACAGAAATAGCTACTCTACCAAAGTTTTTAGGAGTAACTTCTTCTAGTATTTCATCTCCTACTTGATAATCACTATTCATTTCTTTTGCTTCACTAATAGTCATTTCATTTAAATAATCATGACTAACTTTAACTTCTCCAGTTTCTGGATCGATATCATCATCATCATCTTGATAATCATCAACTATAGTAGTAACTTTAAATACTTTAATTTCTCCAGTATTTCTATCTATAAGTACACGACTATTATAATCAGCCTTTTCATTTTTCTTATATGCAGTACTTAATGCTGTTTGCATAGCTTCAATAACTACATCTTCATCTATTCCTTTTTCTTTTACTATGAATTCTAATGCTTTTTTAAATTCTTTAGCACTTGCTAAAGCTACATCTTCTTCTTTAATCTTTTTACTCATTTTCTTCTTCTCCTTTGCTTCCAACATCTAGTACATAATTTTCTAAATCTAAGTCTAGACTATCAATAATTGGATCAACTATTTTAGTAGCTTTAACACATAAATCAGTATCTACTGGGTCCCCATTAGCGTTCTCAATAGTTACAAATAATGTTTCTTCACCATCTTCTTTTCCGAAGTGAACTCCTACTAAAGTAATATTTTCTTTTTCAAGTGGTTCTTTTACTGCATCATAAATCTTTTCTTCCATAAGACCTCCTTATCCATATTCAATTTAAAGAGTGGGTTTTAGGCCCACTCTTCGTTGTCAAATGTATTATAACATATTAAACTATATGTATCAAGAACTTTTTTTATGATTATTACTTAAATAGCATAATGCAACTTTTATGTTTCAAAAATATCGTAGTTGCATTTAATCATTTAATA
>CAVDFY010000108.1:616-4088 GCA_963607925.1 bacterium | reverse complement strand
GTTAAATTATATTGATTCAAAAGTATATGATTATATTAAAAGAAATAATTTATATGTTAGTTAATAATGTGTTATAATCAAATTATATAAAAGAGGTATTATGAAAGAAAAAGAAGTTGTAAAAAAATTAATAGATAAAAAAGAAACAATCGCATCAATGGAAAGTTGTACTGGTGGATATTTTGCAAGTACAATCACATGTGTAGATGGTTCAAGTGAAGTTTTAAAATTTTCAGCAGTAACTTATTCAAATGAATACAAAATTAAAATGGGCGTAGATGCCAAAGTAATTGATAAGTATTCAGTTTACAGTATCGAAACAGCTCATGAAATGAGTGAAAAAATAAGTGAATTTGCTGGAAGTACTTATGGAGTAGGCATAACTGGAAAGATAAATAGAGTTGATGAAAATAATTTAAGTGGTAACGATAATGAAGTATTTATAAGCATTTTTAATAGTAAGAATAACACACATACTGATATGAAAATAACAGTTCCAAACAAACCACGTAAAGAAGTAAAAGAAATAATCGTAAATGACATACTAGACAAATTAATCGAAATTTTATAAGGAGAATATATGGAATACAAAAGTGAAGAAGAATTTTTAAAAAATTATGACGTTAATCAATATGAACGTCCATCTGTTACAAGCGATGTATTATTATTAAGCGTATCAAACGGTGTACAAAATAACTATAGAAAACTTAAAGAAAAATTTTATAGTGTATTACTTGTCAAAAGAAAAGAATATCCATTTAAAGATAAATGGTGTTTACCTGGAGGGTTTGTAAAAAACACAGAAACAACAGAGGAAGCAGCAAGAAGAGTTTTAGCAAGCGAAACAAACTTACATAATATATTTATGGAACAACTATATACTTTTGATAGTATTAATAGAGATCCAAGAACAAGAGTATTAAGTGTTTCATACATCGCTCTAGTAGATAAAAATAAACTAAATGATTCACTATATGAAAATGCATCATGGTTTAATATAAGTTATATAGAAGATGAAAAAGAATTTAATGTAACACTTGATAATGGAAACGAAACATTAAATTTTATAGTTAGTAAAACTCTTAAAGAAAGCACAACAGACAGATATAAGTTCGATATAGTAAAAAACGATTCAATAGCATTTGACCATCCACTTGTAATAGTAAGTGGTATCGAAAGATTAAAAAATAAAATAATGTATACAGATATAGTATTTAACATGATGAGTGAATGTTTCACACTTGGTGAACTTCAACAAGTATATGAAGTAATACTTAACAAGAAATTATTAGACCCAGCATTTAGAAGAATAATTGCTAATAAGGTAGAAAAGACTGACAAGATTAAAACTGGAGAAGGTCATAGACCGAGTGTATTATTTAAATATAAAGGTAAATAAATGAGAAAAATAAATAGAGTTAAAATATTTGCTAATGAAAATGAAATGTCATATAAAATCAAATTAAAACTCATAGAAGAATTAGAAAAGCATAATTTCGAAATAGTAGAAGAAAATTATGATTTAGCTATTGCTATAGGTGGAGATGGTTCATTTTTAAGAATGGTTAATAATACTAATTTTAATAGTGATATCTATTATGTCGGAATAAACACTGGAACATTAGGTTTCTTACAAGAAATAAAACCAGATAACCTTGAGTATTTCGTTTCTTCACTAAATGACAATGATTTTAAAGTTGATAATATTGGCACACTTGAAACAAAAATAACAACAGACGATTCAATTTCAAGACACTTTTCACTAAATGAAATAGTTATAAGACAAATGGAACTAAATGCATTAACTATGGAAATATATGTTGATGGCTATTTCTTAGAAACATTCGCAGGGGATGGTATTTTAGTTTCAACATCAGTAGGCAGCAGTGCATACAACACAAGTTTTAATGGAGCACTTATTTATAACACACTTCATACTTTACAAATAACACCAATCGCACCATTAAATACAAAAGTATATAGAAATTTGTTAACGCCAATAGTGTTTCCTGAAAAGAAACATATATTAATAAAACCAATAAAAAGAGATTTAATCATAACATTTGATGGAACAAATAAAAGATATGAAAATGTAAAGAAAATAGAATGTTTTGTAAAAAATAAAAAAATAAAATTTCTTAGAATGAGAGATTATAATTTCATAAATATAGTAAATGAAAAATTTTTAAAAGATTAATATTTTGTAATAATGAACATAAGATTTAATATGAAAAAAATATTACTAGTATTAATCTTTTTATTATGCATAAATGTAAACGCATCAATAGTGGTAATGGATGCTGACTCTGGCAGAATAATTTATAGTAAAAATAAAGGTGAAAGAAAACTAATCGCGTCAACTACAAAAATTATGACAACTATAATTGCCCTTGAAAATGCAAAGTTAACTGATAAATTAAAAGTTGGAGAAGAAATTAGAACAGTAAATGGATCGATGATATATGTTAAAGAAAACGAAACTTTTACTTTAAACGATTTACTTCATGGTCTAATGCTCCAAAGTGGAAATGATGCAGCTATGATAATTGCTTCAAAAACAATGCAATATGATAATTTTATAGCAAGCATGAATCTTAAAGCTCATAAACTTGGAATGGATAATACTACTTTTGAAAATCCTCACGGATTAAACGATAACACAAAAAACTATTCAACCGCAGAAGATATGTCAAAATTAATGAGATATGCAATAAAAAACAAAGATTTTTTAAAAATTACAAGCACAAAAAAATATAAAGTTAATAATTATATTTGGTATAACAAAAATAAATTACTAAGTGAGTATAAGTATTTAATAAGTGGTAAAATCGGATACACAAAGGCAAGTGGTCAAGTATTCGTTTCTGCAGCAAAGAAAGGAAATAAAACCTTAATAATTACTTCTATAGATGAATCTGATAAATTTAACTTACATAAAAATTTATATGAAAGGTATTTTAACAATTATGAAAGATATAAAGTGTTAGATAAGAATACATTTTCATTCAAAGTAAAAAATAAAAATCATGACCATTACTATATAAAAAATGATTTTAATATGTTACTTGCAAAAGAAGAAATAAAAAAATTAAAAATCAAAGCAAATTTAGGTAAAAACAAAAATTATGTAAATATTTATATAGATGATACTTTAATTCACAGTGAAAAATTATATATTCTAAAATATCAAAGTAGACTAAAGAAGTTAAAAGACTTATTGTTATTTTGGAAATAATAATGTATAATCTCTAGTTGAGGTGGCAAGTATGGAAAGATTACAAAAATATTTAAGTTCTTGTGGTATTGCTTCTAGAAGAAAAAGTGAAGAGTTAATTTTAGCTGGTAAAGTAAAAGTTAATGGAAAAGTAGTTACTGAACTTGGAACAAAAGTATCTGAAAAAGATGAAGTAGAAGTAGAAAATATGGAAGTTTATAGAAAAGAAAAAGAATATTATTTACTTTATAAACCTGA
>CAVDFY010000108.1:0-606 GCA_963607925.1 bacterium | reverse complement strand
GTTCAGTAAGCGATGAAAAAGGAAGAACAACTGTTGTCGATTTGATTGAAACTGATGAAAAAATCTTTCCAGTCGGAAGACTTGACTATGATACTACAGGATTATTATTGTTAACAAATGATGGAGAGCTAACTAACAAATTAACTCATCCAAAAGGTTTTGTTGAAAAAACATATATTGCTAAGGTAAGTGGAATTGTTACAGGAAAAGAAATTCATGAACTTGAAGAAGGAATTGAACTAGATGGAGTTAAAACTAAAAAGGCTAGAGCTAAATTAAAAAAAGTAGACAAAAAAAACAACAAATCATATGTTGAATTAACAATAACAGAAGGAAGAAATCATCAAGTTAAAAATATGTTTGCTGCACTTGGACACAAAGTATTAAAATTAAAAAGAAGTTCATATGCATTCTTTGATTTAGAAGGTATGAAAATAGGTGAGTATAGACCTCTTACAACAAAAGAAGTAAAACAATTATATAATTACGTAAATATAAAATAAAAGAAGCTTTAAATAATTAAGCTTCTTTCAGATTGTTGACAAAGAGGTATATTCAAAATAGAATATGCTTCTTTTTTTGTGAATTTTAGAATTTTGGCGATAA
>CAVDFY010000107.1:0-3817 GCA_963607925.1 bacterium | reverse complement strand
TAGTATCTATTAATATATTTTCAGTTTCATATAACTTTAACATATTTATTCTATCAATAATATTTATAAGATTATTTTTGTCCCAATAACTTAGTGTTGGAACTATTAACACTTTATCAATATATTCTTTTAGTACTTTTTCAACTACTTTTATATGTCCTTTATGAATTGGATTAAAACTACCTACATATACTCCTATTTTCATAAATTTATTAATTTCTTTCATACACTGGTATGTTAAACTTGTGTAAATTGTTTGTATGTAGCTTGTCAACTTTACTTTTTGCTTCTTTTGATACTTTTTTGCCTTCTATAACTGATGCGATATCTTTGTATTTAACACCTAATTTATCTTCATCAGTTTTGCCACTTAATCCATCACTTGGGCTTTTAAATAGTACTTGTTCTGGTACTTCTAAATACTTTCCGATTTCAATTACTTCATCAACAGTATAGTTATTTAACACTCCGATATCATAAGTTGAATCTCCGCCTTTAGTGAAATAACCTACATAAAGTTCACATTTATTTGAAGTTCCAGCTACTAAATATGTTCCGTGCTTTAACTCTGAATATAATGCAGCGACATAATAACATGCACTCATTCTAAGTCTAGGTTTTATATTAATATCACTGTTTAATAATTCACTTTCATTAAAGTTACCTAACAAAGATATTTCGTTTTTAAAAGTATCAAATGCACTTGTTAAATCTATATTTATTAGTTCAAATCCATATTTATCATTCACTAGTTTTGCATCAGTTGCATCTGTGCTTTTAGAATGACATGGAAGAGTTATACCAACTACGTTTTCGCCTCCTAACGCTTTTGAGAACAGTGCAGCTACTACCCCTGAATCTTTTCCTCCACTTATTCCTAATACTACACCTTTTAAATTATATTTTTTGTAATATTCTCTTATAAATTCAATTATTTTTTTTGTTTCTTTTTTAGCATTAAATTTCATATTTTTCTCCTACTTTAATACTCTTTTTAATTCTTCATCTTGGCTTAAACTTCTTGCGTCCATTATCATTTTTCTTTTTAATGTTAGTAATTCTTTTGATAGTCCTACATGATGTGTGTGTGGATTATATAATCTTTGTGATTCTGGGTATATTGTTTTTATTTGATCACTTGCATAACTTCTTGTTTCTTCAAGAGTTGGCTCTTCATATACTAGTTCCCCGTTTATAAATATTGGAACTTGTAATTCTTTTTTAACATAGTTTTTGATAGTATGTCTTTGATAATCATTATGTTCATTAATAATTGTGTAACCGTCATAACTTATTTCTTCATCTTTAAGTGCGATTACATCAGCTACTGCATAACCACTATTCTTGTCATAGAATCTTATTACTTTTTTAAATCCTGGATTTGTTATTTTACCAATATTATCGCTTATTTTTATTTTTGGTTCTATCTTATTTTCTTTTTCTATTGCTGATAACTTATATACGCCACCAAATACCGGTGAACTTTTTGATGTGATTAGGTTTTCTCCTACTCCGAAAGAATCAATTGGAGAAGCTTGTTCTAATAATGAAGTGATTGTGTATTCATCTAAAGAATTTGAAACGCATATTTTAGTATCTGTAAGTCCTGCATCATCAAGCATCTTTCTTGCTTCTTTTGATAAGTATGAAAGGTCTCCACTATCAAGTCTTATTCCTTTTAATGTGTAACCATTTGGTATTAAATAATCCTTGGCCACTTTTATAGCATTTGGTACTCCACTTTTTAGTGTGTCTATTGTGTCCACTAAAAATACTGAATCATTTGGAAAGCATTTAGCATACGCTAGAAAAGCATCATATTCACTATCATATTTCATTATATGAGAATGTGCCATTGTACCTAGTAGTGGAACTCCATATCTTTTTCCGGTTTCGTAACAAGATGTACCAATGCAACCACTTATGTAAGCATCTTTCGCTCCAACGATTGCTGCATCGCTTCCCTGAGCTCTTCTTGCTCCAAATTCCATAACTCCTTTGTCTTTAGCTGCGTTAGTAATTCTTCTTGCTTTTGTTGCGATTAAACTTCCATGATTAAATTTATTTAAAAGATCAGTTTCAATTATTTGAGCTTCTAAAGCATTAGCTCTTACTGTTATACAAGGTTCTCCTGGAAACATTATTGTTCCATCTGGTACTGCATAAATATCGCCGGTAAACTTGAAATTTCTTAAATACTCTAATGTCTTTTCATCAAACTTATTTAAACTTCTTAAGTATTCTATATCTTCTTCTGTAAATTTTATATTTTTAATGTATTCTATTATTTCATGAAGACCGCATATTACGTTGTATCCTCCATTATCTAAATTCTTTCTAAAGAATACATCGAAGTAACAAACTTCATTCTCCTTTTTATTTTTGATATCTGTATGTTCCATTGTAAGTTCATAAAAATCAATTAACTTTTCCATTATATATTTTCAACTCCTATTCCTTGGTTTTTCATTAATCTTAATGCCATACTGTTGTATTCTCTTCTATCATGCACGTCACTATTAAATGTTTCTACTGCATTTTGGGGTACCCTCACAGTTATATCTTTATTTTGTTCATCGAAGTAATTAACTAATGGTATTGCTAAATTCATAACACATATATCTGTACAACATCCTGTTATTACTACTTCTTCTAATGATTTCATTCTTTCAATATCTTTCATAAAGTTTTTTGCAAATATAGTACTTGTTGAATTTTTTTCATAGCTTAGTGCTTTGCTTTCATATTGTGACAATTCACTAATTAATTCAGCTTCGGTTGTTCCTTTTATGCAGTGAGGTGGATACTTTTTAAATTCAACTGAATCGTAATCATGTGTGTCTTTTATGAATGCAACTCCTTCTTCTTCACTTAGATAGCTTTCTACTAATGCTTTTATTCTCGGTGTGATGTGATTAATATCTTTATCACTCATCTTTCCTTCTTTGATAAAACCATTTACCATGTCTACAACTATCAATAGTTTCTTTAATTCTTTTCTTTTTTTCATATTCCTCCTTTTGTTATTAACATTTTATTAATAACAATTATTATTTTAAAAGAGAACTTTTTGCCTCTTGTTATTAACATTATATTAATAACAAATTTGTTTGTCAACTCTTTTTCATAAAAAAATAAAAAGTTTTACCTTTTTATTCATTTTCATAGTCATATAGTCCATGTATTTTTTCTAATGTTTCTCTATCAGGATTTTGTATAACCCACTCATCATCTTCTTTGTTTAAATGTATTTTTATTTCATAGTCTACTGTATCATTCATTTTTAACATTTCTTCTAATCTATATTTTGTATAACTATCAATATCTATAGTTGTTCCATTTGATGTAGTGAATTCATCTAAATGTTTATTATAATATTTTTCTGCATTAGCATTAGATTTGTAAAAATCATATACTGTTATACTAACTGTAACAGTTGCGTTATCTCCATTAATTTGTTCATCTTTAATAGAATATTTTAAATTTTCATATTGTCTTTCTAATACTTTTTTATATATTTCTTTATTTGTATCTGATAGATTTTCACTTGCGACTGTTGTCTCTAAATCTTTTCTAACATTTTCAGTTATACTGTTAAATTGATTCATATAGATTTCTACTTTAGCTTTAGGTGTATTAGACATAGAACATGCTGTTAAAGTTAAAGCAAAGAATACTGCTATTAATACTTTTTTCATAAATCCTCCTAGTAATATTTTTAACAATTATAATAAAAATATACTAAGAATTAATTAATTCAATTATTTTAAATAACTTATTATGTTTGTCTGAATATTCATTTTTGATCGAACTTAAT
>CAVDFY010000106.1:0-8416 GCA_963607925.1 bacterium | reverse complement strand
AATGGAGGCGGCCAGTAATATGCCCTTTTAGGGCTACTTAAAAACCACTAGTTGAACTAGTGGATTTTTATTTTGAATTATGTTATTATTTAAATAGAAAGGTAGAAAATATGAAAAAGAAAGCATTAATAATTTTATTAGTAGTTCTTGTTATAGTAACTATTATAAGTGCAAAAATCGTAATTGATAGAAGAGAAAGAAAAAGTAAAGAATTATTTGAAATGGCACTAGATACAACATTCTATGATGCACTTAAAGCTTATCAAGAAGGAACTAAATACATAGTTAGATCTAATGGTAAATTATGTGATACAAATATTAAAATGCCATCATCAAACTATAACTATTATATTAAATTTAATGATGAAGGAAAAATATCTGAATACTATTTTTATAGTAAAAAATGGTTATATAAAAATGATAATATAAATAGTGATAATTTAGATCAAATAAATATAGAGAAGAACACAAATAATTTTGAATACGATTGTCCTAAAAATGACTAAAAAGTGAGAAATCACTTTTTTATTTGTAGTGTTTTTCGAGTTTTTATCTAACTATAATAATAGGGAGGTAAATAATGAAAGATAACACTATTAAAGAAATGTTAGAAAGTGAGCGTCCTAGAGAAAGAATGTTATCACTTGGAACAAATAACTTATCTAATGAAGAATTAATTTCTATAATACTTAAAACTGGTACTAGCGGTTACTCAGTAAAAACACTATCAAGAAATATTCTTAGTGAACTAGATGATATAACATCTCTAAAAGATATGACTATAAATAGATTAACTAAAATAAAAGGAATAGGCAAAGTAAAAGCAATAGAATTATTATCTGCGATAGAACTTGGAAAAAGAGTGTATTACGCTAACGAGCAAAAAGAAGTAGTACTTAATAATTCAAGAAAGATATTTGAATATTTTAAGAATATTTTTACATACGAAAAACAAGAAAACTTTTATGCAATATATCTAGATACTAAATCTAAACTAATATCATTTAAACTATTATTTAAAGGAACACTTAATTCATCAACTGTCCATCCAAGAGAAGTATTTAAGTATGCATTCTTAGAAAGTGCAGCTAGTGTTATAGTAATCCATAATCATCCAAGTGGAGACGTAAGTCCTAGTATTCAAGATATAGAAGTAACTGAATCACTTATGAAAATAGGTTCTATAATAAAAATACCAGTAATAGACCATATAATAATAGGTAAAGATAAATACTATAGTTTCTATGAATATATGAATACACTCAAGAATAAACTTTAGTATGACATACGAAGAATATAAAAATAATAAGAATCATAAAGAACCAAATGAAAATAATTTTTTTAAGAATTTACTTAGTAAATTTCTAACAATAGTAGTTTTCACTCTTTTAGTAGTTATTATAAGTAATAATAATCCATCTTTTAAGTCGTTTATAATAGATAAAGTATTAAATTCAACATTTGATTTTAGTAAAATTAATAAACTTATAAGTAATGTAACTGGAATATTTGATTCAAAAGAAAATACACAAAATGTTTCTAAAGTTTATAGAGATAGTGAAAAATATAAAGATGGAATTAAATATATATTAAATGGAGAAGAAAATATATATTTAAATGATTCTGGAATAGTAACATTCATTGGAGAAAAAGAAGGGTATAATAACACTATAATAGTACAACAAAGTAATGGATATTACGCTTGGTATGGTAATGTATCCGAAAAAATAAAACTATATGATTACGTGCAAAAAGGTACTGTTATAGGAAGTGCTACTGATGAATACTATTATGTACTTTTAAAGGATGATAAACCTATAGATATAAATGAAAATTAATATAAATAATTCTACTTATGTATGCTTACTTTTATCTTTTTTAGCAGGTTATTTTGAGTACGTGTATTTGTTCTTAATAACAATTTTAATACATGAATGTGGACACATGATATTTGCTAAGATAATAAACTTTAAATTTGATAAAGTAATTCTTTATCCTTTTGGTGGAATAACTATTTATAATGAAGACTTGAATGTAAGTACAAATAAGGAATTATTTGTTTTATTAGGTGGAATAACTTTTCAATTAATATTTTTATGGTTGCTTTTAATACTTTATAATCATTCATATATAACAGAACATACTTTTTCAATCATTAAAAGAATAAACATGATATTAGTATCTTTTAACTTTATGCCAATCTTACCACTTGACGGAGGAAAATTAACAAATATAATATTTGATAAAATATTTTCATATAGACTTTCTAATATTATTAGTATAGTAATAAGTATATTTTTTATATGCATTTTTATCGTAAAAAACAAGACTATTTTCGGAGCAGTTCTAACTTTATTCTTAATAAAAAGTATTGTCATAGAAATAACAAATTTAAAGTATAAATACAATAAATTTATACTAGAACGCTATATAAACGATTATAACTTTAAAAGAATAATAATAGTATCAAGTCTATATAAGTTTAAAAGAGATAAAAAACATATAATAGATAATACTTTAGAAAAGACATATTTAAGAAAAATATTTGATATTTCAAGTACAAGATGATAATATAACCTTAGGTGATATTATGGAAACAATTAATACTGAAGCGATGGTTACATCATTATTTAGAAATGGATTTGATAGAGTAGACCCGCTACTATTTAGTTTTACTCTTGCTGCTTTAAAAATGGACGATGAAGCAAGAAAAAAATTCTCTTATAAAGATAAACCATTAAGTGAATGGTTTAGTAAATCAGTAGAATTAGATAATGGAACTCTAAAATTAAAAGATGGGTATACATTGGATGGCGAGGTGATGAATGTATCTGGTATAAACATCCCTTTATCAAGTATGTTACAAACAAATAAAAAATTAACTGAGTATTTAGGAAATTTAGATTTTACTTAAATAGTTTCAAAAAAAGTATCGTTATTAGGCGAAAAAAGTACTGAAGAATACCCTTTATTATTTAGTGAGAAAGAAAAAGAAATGATAAAATGCTCATCTATAAAAAGAAGTCTTACTTTAAATAACTAAAATTGTGTAAATTATTTGACACAAATAAATAAATATGCTAAAATATCCATGTTTGTAGAAATCTTTCTCTACAACCGCATTGAGAAGGTCAACAAAAAAAGAGCAATCTTACCTTAAGAGCGAGTCTTATTGAAGGAGGAATAAAATGAAAGCAATATTCGTAACTGGTGGAAAACAATATATGGTTGAAGAAGGACAAGAACTATATGTTGAAAAGTTAGAAAATGAAGAAGGTAGCGAAGTTGTTTTTGATGAAGTTTTATATGTTGATGGAAAAGTAGGAACTCCAACTGTTAAGGGTGCTAAAGTAGTTGCTAAAGTATTAAAACATGGTAAACAAAAGAAAGTTCTTGTGTTTAAATACAAACCAAAGAAAAAATATAGAAAAACTCAAGGACATAGACAACCTTATACTAAGATTCTTATCAAGTCTATTAATAAATAATGATTAAAGTAAGAATAAGTGAAAAAGACAATGTAATACAAAGTATACATTGTAAAGGTCATGCTATGTATGATGATTATGGTAAAGATATAGTTTGTGCTTCTTTTAGTACAATGATTATTACTACTATTAATGCAATACTTACATTTGACCAAGATGCTATTAGTTATACTGATACTAATGATTTAGAAATTATTAATATTAAGAAAGATAATATAACTAATAACTTACTTAATAACTTAGTTAATATGATTTATGAACTAAGAGATAATTATAATAAAAATATTAATATTAAGGAGGAAGACCATGATTAAAATGAATTTAAATATACAATTATTCGCATCTAAAAAAGGTGTAGGTTCTACAAAGAATGGTAGAGATTCTGCTGGTCGTAGACTAGGTGCTAAACTTAGCGATGGTCAAACTGCTAAAGCTGGTGCTATTATCTATCGTCAAAGAGGAACTAAAATCTATCCTGGAACAAATACTGGAATGGGTAAAGATCATACTCTATATGCTAAAGTTAGCGGTATAGTTAAGTATGAAAGAAAAGGAAAAGATAAAAAACAAGTTAGTGTTTATGAGAACTAGAAATAGTTCTCTATTTTTTTATTATAAAAATTTAATTTGGCACAAGATAGAGAAAAACGCATGATATACTTTTGTTATCAAAGGGAGGAAAAACGATGAAAAAAGACACTGATAAAATAATAAAAATCACTATGAATGGAAAAAAAGTATATGATAATAAGAATAATTTAAAGACTAAAGAATTGTTAAAATATTATGAAGAACTTGGAAATTCAAACATACTTTATCTATATGTATACTCATCTCTCATGAAAGAAACAAATGATAAAGACCTTTCATTAAAACTAACAGATACACTTATAAAGTTGATACTTTGGTTAGAAAACGGATTCAATATGAAATATACAATTAATAACCTAGTAAAAGGGCTTACAAATGCTTATAAAAATAAAAAAGATGAAATATATAATTTATCAATAATAGAACTATTAAATGAAATAAATAATTAAGGAGAAATATGGAAAAAGAAAAATTAAATATATTAGATAAAATAAAGTATATTTTTTATGAAGAAGTTGAAGTTGATATAGAAAAACTTAATGAAGAAGAATTAAAATGCTTAAGAAACAAAATGGGTGGATATAATATCACAAGATTATATGAATATGATTGTCTTTCTCTATCACTGAAGAATAAAGAGAATGCATATCCTCTCATGGAAACTTTAGAAAGATTATGGTTAGATACAAGAAAGATTTTCAAAGAAGAATATGGTATAAGTAAAATAAGTGATATGTTAAATGAAGTAAGTGAAAGAGTAGATGATATTTTATCGTTAAGTTATGATGAGATTGTGGCAGAAATTCAAAAATTAGGATATTAAAAGTAAGGAGTTAATTTATGAAAATAATAACTAAGCATGGAAAGCAAAGAATAAAAGAAAGAGTAGGAGTAAGAAATACAAGATATAATTATAGACAAGCAAGAACGAAAGGAAACTATAATTATCAATATGATGGTGACTTTAGAAAATTCTTAGATTATCTAGCATACAAAAACAAACACAGAATAACTGTTTATAATAACTACATCTATATAATTAAGAATAACAAATTAGTAACAGTTTTAAATGTACCAGAGAAATATAAAAATTTAACTCCAATATACGCAAAATAATAGGTAAATAATGTAACTAAAAAACACTATAATTCATACCATATTAATGAATAGAAATAAAGGAGTGGATTATATGTGTAATAAAGAGAACAACTCTAATGCTTGTGATAATTGTATTATGGAAATACTACAAGTAATAAATGTACTACAATCAAATGCTTGTCCTGATGGATGTTTACTTACTTGTGATAGACCAGCATTAGGTGGTGGGACTAACTGTGTAATATGCAATACTCGACCAATTCAATTATATACTTGTTCTGGTAATGGTACAGCATGGAGTATGCCAATAAGTAGAAGTGATACTGAAACTACTACTAGTAATGTATTTAGAGTAGAAAAAGTAGATGGCTGCTGTTGTACTTTTAGGGTATTAAATACAAATCCTGATACTACTTCATTATATCCCTATGTTGCGACAGAATCATTATTCACTATGGATTGTAATTGTTTATGCTGTATAAGATGTTTAAATGATACATATGTAGAAAGTGTTTAGAGTTCGAATGAACTCTTTTTTATTTAACAACTTTTGAAGTATTTTTATATTTGTAGAATAAGAAATAAAATATCTTGACAAAAAAAATAATACAATATAATATTATTTGTATGAAGAAGAAAGAGGAAAATAAAATGAAAAATTTAGTTATTGTAGAGAGTCCTAGTAAAAGTAAAACTATTGAGAAATATCTTGGTAATGACTATAAAGTATTATCTAGTAAAGGTCATATTCGTGATTTAGCTACTACCGGTAAATATGGTTTAGGAGTTGATTTAGAGAATAATTTTAAACCAAATTATATTACTATGAAGGGTAAGACTAAATTATTAAATGAACTTAAGAAAGAGTCTAAAAATAGTGATAATGTTATTTTAGCAACAGACCCTGATAGAGAAGGAGAAGCTATTAGTTGGCATTTAAAAGAAGCATTAAATCTTAAAGATGGTAAATATGGAAGAGTTGTATTTAATGAAATAACTGAACCTGCGATCAAAGAAGCATTTAAGCATCCTAGAAATATTGATACTGAGCTTGTACACAGTCAAGAATCAAGAAGAATATTAGATAGAATAATAGGATTTAGATTAAGTAAGCTTATGAGAAGTAAGACAGAAGGAAGTAGTGCTGGTAGAGTACAAAGTGTTGCTTTAAAACTTATTGTTGATAGAGAAAGAGAAATATTATCTTTTATTAAAGAAGAATATTATACTATAACAGCAGACTTTAAGGATTTTAAAGCTGATTTAAAAAAATATAAAGATGAAGATATTGAAATCAAATCATCTAAAGAAGCAGATGATATATTAAATAATTTATCTAATGCATATAATATTGTTTCAGTTGATAAGAAACATAAAAATAAACAAAGTAAACTTCCATTTACTACAAGTACTCTTACTCAAATGGCATCTACTAAACTAGGTTATCCTGCTTCTAAAACAATGTCAATTGCACAAAAACTATATGAAGGTATAACTTTAGAAAATGAAACGGTTGGTTTAATCTCATATATGAGAACTGATTCTATAAGACTTTCTGATTTATTTGTAAAAGAAACTGAAAAATATATAAATGATAATTATGGTAAAGAATATGTAGGTTATACTAAAACAACCAAGAAAAAAGATAATGTACAAGATGCTCATGAAGCTATTAGACCTACAAGTATAAAAAGAACACCACAATCTATTAAAAAATATTTAAAACCAGAAGAATATAAATTATATAATTTAATATATATTAGAACGTTAAGTTCTTTAATGTCTGATGCTAAAGTTGAAGCAACTGTTGTTGATTTAGAAAATAATGATTATCTTTTTAGAGCAACAGGTCAAGTATTAGTATTTGATGGTTATTTAAAAATATATAAAGATTATGAAGAAAATACTGATAGTATATTACCTGATTTTCAAAATTATAAATCTAAAGTAATAGTGTGTTCTAATACATATAAAACGCAACACTTTACAGAACCTAAACCAAGATATACAGAAGCAAAATTAATCGCAGAAATGGAAAAATTAGGAATAGGAAGACCAAGTACATATGCTAAGATAATAAGTGTATTAAAGGAAAGAAAATATGTAACTATAAAAGACAAGAAATTCTATCCAACTGATACTGGTATAACAGTAACTGATAAATTACAAGAATTTTTCTCTTCAATAATAAATGTTAATTATACTGCTGATATGGAAAATGATTTAGATTTAATTGCTGATGGTAAGTTAGTTTGGTATAAAGTATTAGATAAATTCTATAAAGATTTTGAACCATTATTAAACCAAGCTTTTAAAGAAATGGAAAAAGTATCTCCTGAAGAAACAGGTGAGATGTGTCCTGAATGTGGTAATCCATTAGTTATAAGAAATGGAAAATTTGGTAAGTTTGTTGCATGTTCAAATTATCCAGAATGTAAATATATTAAGAAAGAAGAAAAACAAGTAGTAGAAATATGCGATTGTCCTAAGTGTGGTGGTAAAATAATAGAAAAAACTACTCGTAAAGGTAAAATATTCTATGGATGTAATAACTTTCCTAAGTGCAAATATGCATTATGGGATAAACCAACTGGAGAGATTTGTCCCAAGTGTAATGGTCTTTTAGTTACTAAAAAAGATAGTGTAATATGCCCTGAATGTGATAAAGATAAAGAATAACTGTCTAATTTGTAAAAAAACACTGATTTTACTTGATTTTTAAAGTAGTTATGCTACAATTAATATGTAAACATCATATCAAGAAGAAAACAAATGATGTTTAAATGGGAGGTAATTATAATGAGTAAAACTGAATTAGTAGAATTCGTTGCTGCTAAAGCCGGATTAACTAAAGCTGACGCTCAAAGAGCATTAGATGCTACATTTGAAGGAATCACAACTGGACTTAAGAAAGAAGGAAAAGTTGCATTAGTAGGATTCGGTACATTTGCTGCTAAAAAAAGAGAAGCAAGAGATGGTATTAATCCATTAACTAAAGAACCTATTAAAATTCCTGCAAAGGTTGTTGCATCATTTAAAGCTGGAAGTAAATTAAAAGATGCTTTAAACTAATAAAAAAAGCCTGATTCATGGCTTTTTTTATTTAAATTGATTTTATCTTTATAAAATAGTATAATATAGAAAATTTTTAAAGAAAGAAAAAGGAGTTAATATGAAACTATTAAATGATATAAAGTTTTTTAGAAAAGAATATGTTTATGAAGGATATTATAATATAC
>CAVDFY010000105.1:0-9846 GCA_963607925.1 bacterium | reverse complement strand
CACGTATAATACTGATTAGTAAATGAATTAGATTTAAGAGATTTGATTATTTATTCATTTACTATATAATATTTTTACATTCATTTTATAAAATGAATGTAAAATTCACGATTGAGTTTAGGCAGATTATACCAGGGGTTACAAGATCCATTTTTATGACGGCTTAGCTCTTTTCTTTTTATTGTTCTAGTTTTAGAATGTGAGGATTTAGTCCTATATAACAAGCGTGATGAGAAAATATGAAGTACAAAAGGGTTCAATCGTGTGAGAGGAAGTATGTTTATGCAAAATATTTTAGCTATAGATGTAGCTAAAGGTAAAAGTATGGTAACTTTAATTAGTTCTAGTGGTGAAGTTCTAATTAATCCATATGAAATTAATCATTCTATTAATGATTTTTCTAATTTACTTAATAGAATTAATAATCTAAAATTAGAAAATATTTCTGTAATAATGGAATCAACAGGCATATATCATAAACCTATAGAAAGATTCTTTTTAGAAAATAATTTTAAAGTTTATACAATAAATGCTTTATATTCAAAAATATACAAAAGAAATTTAAGAAAAACTAAAACAGATAAACTAGATTGTATTTCTCTATCAGAATTATTTTTTGCAAATGATTTCAAACAATATGTTAGACCAGATGAAATATATTTAAATATGAATGCTTTATCTAGACAGTATTTTGCTTTAGATGAATTATGTTCTAATTTGAAAAATAGATATAGAAATTTAGTTTATTTATGTTTTCCAGAATATGAAAATTTATTTAAAAAAGAAGCAATTTATAGTAATATTGCCTTATCTTTTATAAGTAATTATCCACATGCGGATATAATTTCTAATACAAGAATAGATTGTTTACAAAACTATTTGAAAAATAATAATTTTAGATATTGGAAAAGAAAAGCAACTTTAATCAAAGAAACAGCTAAACTATCTTATCCATCTGTATCAAAAAATGATGAACTTGTTAATGACTTATCTCAAATGGCTACATTAATAAAAACTTATCAAATCGAAATAAATAAGATTAAATTTAAATTAATCGAATATGGAAAGCAAACAAAATATTTTAATAAAATTAATTCTATATTTGGAATCGGAGAATTTACAACATCAATTATTATTGCCGAACTTGGTGATATAAATAGATTTAATAACATTAAAGAAATAACTGCTTACTGTGGACTCGATCCTTCAATTAAACAATCAGGTAAATCAATTGATATTCACGGTCCAATATCAAAATCAGGAAACAAATATATTAGAAAATTATTATTTATCAGTTGCTTAAATATTGTTAGATTATCTTCTAAATGTCATATCGAAAATGATATTGAAATTTATTACAGAAAAAAACGTAATGAAGGTAAACATCATTACGCTGCAATCATAGCTTGCACAACTAAACTTCTACGTCAAATATTAGCTTTGTGCAAACAATTAGATAATTAGTAATCAACACCACTTGATTACCACTATAGTATATACCAAATAACACATTATTATCAATTTTTTTAAAAAATTGATAATTTCGTGTCTTTTTAGTGTGTCTATAATACCATAAAAATTTATAGTTGACAAATCTTAGAATGTCATAAAAAAGATTAGTTTTTTATAACTAATCTCTTACTTGACTTCTACTACTCCCTTGATATTAATCATTCTATAATATAGTGTCTTTTTACCTTTTTTATCTTCAGTTTCTAAGATTAACCAAACATCATTAAAGTCTTTTAATATTCCTTTTTTAGTATTATCAAATGATATGATATCGTCATCATCTATTTCTATTTGTATTTCTTTTCCTTTTAATTTTTCTAAGAGAGTAAAATCTTTCTTTTCAGTTTTACTTTGATATGTAAGTATTTTCTTTATATCTTTTTTTAAATCAAAATATCCAGTGCGAATACTAATAATACTAACCAATAATAATCCATTATTTATTTTCCTCCTCTAGAACTTTTATAGAAGCTATAATATCAATATCAATTAATTTATTTATTGTTTCTTTTCCTTTTTTGTATTCTACTTTTATGAAGCTATTACTTATATCATCTATTGTTACCTCAGTATTACTATCTAAATATGAATTAATATAATCATCTTCTATAAGTAGTATACATTTCTTTCCTATAAGACTTTTTAAAATGTTATTAGGATTATCTTTTGTTTCAAGTTCTAGCTTATTATCAGTTAAATCATCTAAACTTACTTTAAATATCTTAGATAAAGATACTGCTTGTGATAAGTCAGGTGATGTTTCTCCTCTTTCCCAGTTTGATATTGTTTGTCTTGATACATTTAATTTTTCTGCTAAGGCTTCTCCTGAAAGTCCTTCTTTTTTTCTTAATAATAATATTTTCTCATTTATTTTCATCTTTTTTCTCCTTCCATAAGCAGTATATCAAACTTAAATAATTAGTCTATCAAATGTCTTTTTATTTTTGTAAAAATGTTTTAACATTTTTAGAATGGTATGGTTAAATTTGCTAAAACTATAATTGCAACTATTATAAAACCTATAAAGTTTGCTAATAATGGGATTGCTATACAGTTTAATTTCTTATCATTTCTTTTTTCTTTTGGAGTGAAATGAACAGATATTCCTATCATTATTTGACATACTATTTCAATTACAACTGCATACAATATACAATACTTTAATGGGGATAATAGTGTTTCTATCAATTTTGTAGTGGTACTTAAGTAATAGTCATTTCCTTTTATTAAACTTATTTGTTCACTTTCTAATATTATTAGTGCTACAACAAATGCTATTATAAAACAAATTATTGAACATTTTTTAGTAGATTTATTTAAATTATTTTCCATTTTTACTCCATTATTTTTCTATATATCCGTTTATTCCTTTAGTATACATATCATCTGTTATAGATTTATATTTGTTACCGTTATAATCGTCAGTAAATCCATTATATGCTTTATATATTTCATCAGTATCAGTATTATAAACTCTTTCATATCCAAGTGTTGCATCACTTTGTTTTTGACTCATTATGTCATAACTATTACTTCTTTTATTCCAAGAGTCCATTATTCCATTTGTTATTTCATTACATACACTTCTTACATAATTAAAGTTTTTCATTACTGCATCTTGTGCACTTGCAAAACCATTCATAAATGCATCAGTAAATTCTAATGATGATGCGATAGTATTTAATGTTTCTTCCCAGTTAATTAAGTCATCTTTTGGAGCGCTTATAAATATAGCATCATAAACACTCAATGTATAAATATCTATTTTCTTTCCACCCGTAATGTTTTTAGTTACATAATATGGTCCTGTGTCATAAACATATGCTGTAAAAATTCCTTCTAATTCTTTGCTATTGTTATCTTTAAAAGTTGCTCTTAAGATGTCTCCAACTATTGTTGAAGTACCTAAATTATCAACTACTTTAAATTCGTTAATTGTTGGAAAAGTAAAATCTTTTGTATTATTAAGTTTATCTAAATCATTAAATGTTTTATAAAACGCTTCAGTTGTTTTTGGTGATAACACAGATGTTTTAGCTAATATATCGTTTAGATAGTATTTTTGTTGCCATTCTTTGGCTTCTTTAGATTTATTATATCCTTCTGTTTTTAAATTAAAGAAGAATTGATATGATTCATCACTTGAATTATATGCTTTTATAGTGTAGTGAATATAATCACCTAATACATCTACTTTCCATCCTTCAGGTATTTTTAATTTTATTAAATCCTTACTGTAATCAACCAACTTTATTTTTTTGGTTTCACTTTCTCTTATTTTAACGTTTTCTTTTGTACATGCAGATAAGCTTAGAAATAAAACCCCACATAATAAAATAGATAATATTTTTTCATTATTTTCTCCTTCTATACTCACTTTAAATATTCTATATAAGTATTATATCAAATAATATTTTTTTCGTATACAAAAACCAGACTATAATCTGGCTTTTAACAAAATGGTGCCGAAAACAGGAATTGAACCCGTAACCTACTGATTACGATTCAGTTGCTCTACCAATTGAGCTATTTCGGCTTGGTTGCCTCAATAGGATTCGAACCTATGATGCTGGAGTCAGAGTCCAGAGCCTTACCACTTGGCCATGAGGCAATATTGTATTAGTTGTATGACAACATAATACTTTTCTTAGAATAAACTAAATCTAATAAATCTATATTTAAATATATATCATATAGATCTTTATTTTTTGCTATCTTGAAATCTATATCTTCTTTGCTTATATCACTTGGAATGTCATTTACTTCATAGATTATTTCTTCTACTGAATCTCTTAAAGTTATTTCGTCTTTTATATCATCTAATTCATCTTTAGTTAATGTTGTTCTAAATTCTAGTTTTATGTCTCCTAAATCTTCTGAATAAGTTTCTATTCTTAAAGTAAATGTACTCATTATTCCATTTTCGTTTTCCCATACAACTGTTGTTTTATCAGTTAAGCTTTCATTATCAATCTTTAACATAAGCACTCTCTTTCATTTAAAAAGACTTTATTAAGTCTATATTACATATTTGGTGGAGATGAGGAGTAGCGAACTCCTGTCCAAGATTCATCCCAATAGAATTTCTACAAGTTTAGTTGGTTTTTAACTTCAAATAATAATGTAGATTGCCAACTTCTCTTATTATTCTAAGTTTGCTAATCATTCGTTATAAACCACAAACAAATTTATAATATAGTTCACTTTATGACTCCCCTCTTAAAACTCGTGAACAAAAGTTAAAAGTGGAAGCTCCGTTTTACTTAATTAAGCAAAAGCTGGAGAGAAATTAAAATCGTTTCCGATTATTTTAGTTTTTGCATTTATAGTATGCCTACTACTTGCATTCTACCCAGACATAATCCTGTCGAATCAATGCATCCCCATATGTGTTAATTATATCATATTATATGTTTTATTACTAGTTTTATTGACAAAATATGCTTTTTTACTTAAAATTGTAGATATGAAATATAGTGTTTTAAAAATTGTTGAGTTAGTAATAGTTAATGTTATAACAATGACTAGATTAATAGGTGCTATAATATTACCTTTTATTTATGTTAAGCATGGTGCTAGTATATGTGCTATATGGACGATAGTACTGTTTGCTACTGATGCTATCGATGGGTTTCTTGCAAGAACTCTTAAGATTTCTACATTCTTTGGAAGTGCCATGGATGGAATTAGTGATAAACTATTAAATGCTATTTCTTTTATTATTTTAGGACTTCAATATAATATAATGATACCTCCACTTATTTTAGAAATGGCAATTATGTCAACATTATATTCTACATATAGATTTGGTGGTAATATTCAATCTAGTAAGACTGGTAAAATTAAAACAATAATATTAGATGTTTGTGTTATACTTAGTTTCACTCTTATGAGTTTACCTGCTTTAAATATAGAAAATGCTATTATTAATCATTTAATACATTATACACATACATATATAATTTTTCTTGGTTGTATAATAACTATCGCATCTATTATTACTCTAATGGATTATAATAAAAAAAATAAAAGTACTAGAAATAATAAAAAACTAACTCATGTTAAATATCAACATAGAATAAAGAAAAGTATGAAAGAAGTGTTATCTGATTTATTTAATACTGAATATTATATTAAACATAAAAATGAACCTATTATGAAACAATTCTATAAAACTAAAGTAGCTAAGTAAATTAGTTACTTTTTTCTTTATAAATGTGGAAATGTATGCTACAATTATAATCAAGGAAGTGATTAAATGAAAAGAAAGTTAAGTGTATTTTTTATAATCGCTATAGCTGTTCTTGGAACTATAGTTATATATAAACATTTTGATAAACAGCAAGTTGATAATAAAAGTGTTACTAAATTTTCTGATGAATATACTTTAGTAGATGAAAATAATGTATTTGTTTATTCTAATATTGATGAAGTAGCTAATATGTTAGAAAATGGTACTGGAATAGTATTTATGGCTTTTCCAGAATGTCCTTGGTGTCAGTATTATGCTAAATATTTAAATGAAGTTGCCCGTGAAAATAATATCAAAGAAATTTATTATTTAAATATTAAACATGATAGACAAATAAATTCTAATAAGTATTCTAAAATTACTAAATTACTTGGTAATTATTTATATTCTGATGATGGTGGTAATTCTAAAGTATTTGCCCCTAACCTTACTTTTGTTAAGAATGGTAAGATAATTGCTAATGATAATGAAACAGCAATTACAGAAGGAAATATTAAAATAGAAAACTATTGGAATCAAGAAAAAATAAATGAATTTAAAGAAAAGATAGCAAGTTATATTAAAGATTATGATACGACTTGTTCAACTTGTAATTAGGAGGAAAAGAAAATGTATTGGCAATATTTAATTATTATAGCTGTATTATTATTAATTTCATTAGTAATAATTAAGATGAGAAGAAAGGACTTTCATGTTGAGATTAATAAATTAATTCAATATCTTGGAGGTAAAGAAAATATTCTTGATGCTCAAATTAATTTATCAAGACTTAAAGTTACTTTAAAAGATACATCTATAGTAAATAAAGAAGGTATTCAAAAATTAGGAGCTAAGGGTATTGTAGAAATTGATAATCAATTAAAAATAATACTTGGACCTAATTCAAAACAATTGAAAAAATATATGGCTGATTTAAAATAAAAATAGTAATTTAAAAATTACTATTTTTTATTTTCTTCTTAAAACTAATTGTTGTTTTTTAGCTCTATCTATTCCCTTTTGGCATATCTCTGGATATATTTCTGCTAAATCATATAATAGTGGTGCTATTTCTTTTCTTTCTCTATCTGATACATATTCGAAATTTTCCATAGTTATATCATAAAATAGATTTTCGATGTCTTCTCTTAGCTTTTGAGCTACTGTTTTGCCGGTTAATCTTTTTACCATTTTAGATAGTGTGCTTTGATATCTTTCAAATCCTTGTACTATTTTTAATGGTTTTTCATATAGAAGACATGTATTATCATAAGGTATTAAATTTACTCCACCCTTTGGTCTTTCTTCTAAGCTATATGAGCAACCTTCTTTAGTAAGCATAGAACATTCTGACTTTAATGATAACAGATCAACTACGTTTCTATTTTTATTTCTTGCTCTTAAATATAGAAATGGTATTATAAATTTATTTCCATTTTTACTTCTTTTTATATTTAATGCTGCTACTATAGATATTTTACCTTCACTAAGTATTTCTTCTAGTGCTTTCATACTTAAATCTTGAAAATTATCTGTACTATAGTCGCATCCACATTTTTTGCAACATTTTCCACCACATTTTTTACATATATCTTTGTTTTCAAATTTTATATTTTCCATATTCCCCTCATTCGAGGGTATATTATACTACAACAATTTTTAAATATCAATAATATGAATAATAACCATATTGATATGGATTTTGATAATATACTGGTCTTGGTCTATATGGGTTAAATGCACCTACTGCGACACCTCCAGTTAATGCTCCTAAAAGAAAAGGTGCTGCAAAACCAAATCTATCTTTACCATATTTAAAGTTTCCATACATAATCTTCACCTCTATTTTATACTATGAAAAAAGCACATTTAAGATTGTGCTTTTAAACGATATAAGTTAAATGAAGGTTTATTAAATATTCTATATGGATATTTATTTGTTCCAATACCACTTGATATATATATATCAGTTATTCCTTTACTATAGTGTTCTTGATAGTATTTATATGAACCATCATCTATAAATATCCCACCATAATATGGTATAACAACACTACCATTAAGTGAGTGTCCACCTAAAACTAAATCAACTTCGTAAGTACTTTCATCTAAAAATTTAATTGTTTTACCATCATGAACTAAAACTATAATAAATTTTCTTTTTTCATCTTCTTTATAAAAATCAAATGATTCTTCTAATTTGACTTCTTCTTTTAGTGAACTTGGAAGTCCTACTATAAACATAGAATCATTATTCTTATAAAATATTTCATCATAACTATTATTTAATATTTTGAACTTTCCTTTTTCCATTATAGTTTTATAGCTTTCTACACTATAGTCTTCATCTCCATATACAGCATACTTTCCTATTTTTACTGAGATACTTTCTAACTCTTCTTCTAAAAATTCTATATCTTCATTAGTTATTTTAGCATTTTTATTTATTAAATCTCCTGTAAAAACTACTATATCTGGTTTTAATTCATTTATTCTATTTACTAAATTTTTAACATCATCTTTGTCTACTGTAGACTTATATAATAGATCACTAAAATGTACTATTTTTAAGCCACTAAAGTTACTTGTAAGTATTTCGCTTTCTACTCTGTATTCTTTTACTATTAAGCCTTTTATACCTCTATATTTAGCGTATAGAAATATTGTTACTACTATTATTATTAAAAATAAAAAAATACTTAGCAGTTTTCCACCTTTCTTTTCTTCTTTTTCTTTCTTTTCCATACTATAAGACTCCTAGTTTGAATGTTATAAGTAATAGTGCTCCTGTCATAGTGTTATGAATCATATGCATCATTATACTCGTAAATGTAGTTTTAGTTTCTCTATCCATTAATGCAAATACAAATCCTAATGAACCATATGGTAATAAGTATAATAAATTAATTAATTTAAATTCACCTGCGATTAAATGACATGCTCCGAATAATAATCCACAACTAAGTGCATAAATCCATTTGTTTTTAAATAATGGTTCCATACTTTTTCTAAAAGTTAATTCTTCGCTTAATGGTGCGATTACTGCTATACTAAACATTGTATAAACTGGAAATTTGAATAACATTTCTCTTACTATGTTTTCGTTTGCTGAAACATCTTTGATAATGATAGATATAAACAAATTAAATACCATCATAGATATTAATCCAGCAATATAATATTTAAATCCTGTTTTAAAATTTGATTTAAAATTATCTTTAAATGTTTTAAATTCTTTATCTAAGTCTTTTTTATACATTAAATATAAAAGTAATATAAATAATAAGTTACCAATGATTGTAGATACTTGTGCATTTTTTACTACTCCATTAACTAATGAAGCAAATTCACTTGGCATTATAAACGTACCAAGAAATGCTACTAAAAAGAATAATAAATTAATATACATCGGTCTTTCTTTTGAGTATTTAAATATCATTTTTATCACTACCTTCTATATAATAGTATATCATAAAAGAATATTATTTACTATTTTGTTTTATGTTTTAATTATAATTTATAAAGTGGTATATTTTCTTAATAATAATTTACATGCTTCTTCTTCGTTATTTGTTATTGCTTCTGTAAAGAATTCTTTTTGGATTTCATAATATCTTTTACATAAATTATAGCCTTTTGGAAATATAACTTTGTTACTTTTTTCAAATTTTTCACAATCTTTTATTGGCACTGTTATAACGCTATTTTGTTCTAGATCTTGGTATAATCTATATTCTGCATTTGGATTATTGTATCCTACTTTTATATCGCCATTACAGTGAACTATATCAGTTTCATATGATTCTCTATATGTACCTAAATATACATATATTCCATTTGTATCTTCCTTGTCTATTCTATGTATATATCTATAATATATTTTTGAAGCAATAGTTTTTTCATCAACAATAGACTCTGTAAAGTCTGATAATGGTTCAATTCCCCTTAATTTAATATATTCTTTTACTGATTCATCACTTTCTAATTCTCTAATTCTATTTCTTCTTTTATTTCTCTCTTCGTTAGCTTTCTTTATATTTAATACTTCTTCTCTAATTTCTTTTAATAATTCCGTTTTCATGATGCCTCCATTTATATTATAT
>CAVDFY010000104.1:0-9226 GCA_963607925.1 bacterium | reverse complement strand
CCCACTAGATTGTCTAAATAGTTATTTTTTACTCCCCACTAGATTATCTAGAGCCTAAAAAAATAAGAAGCAATTTTGCTTCTTATTTAGTATCAAATAAATACTTTTTATTTTTTACATAATATTGAATTCCACTAATTACTGATAATACTGTAGCTATCATTATTATTGCTTTAGCCGGATAAATATTTGCAAGTGAAAATGGTAAATCATAGAAGAATAACAATGTTATACCAACTAACATACAAGCAGTTTTAATTTTACCAGCCATTGAAGCTCCAACAGCACCTGATTTTTGACCAGCTACCATTTTAATAGAATCAACTACTATATCTCTTGATACAATAACAACTGGTATAATTGGACTAATATATCCTTCAGTAGCAAGTAAAATAAGTACACCATTAACTAAAATCTTATCAGCAATAGCATCCATTACTTTTCCTATATCAGTTACTAAATTATACTTTCTTGCTAGATATCCATCAAGAAAATCAGTTAGAGATGCAATCAAGAATATAATTCCACAAATCAAATACTTACTATCAATTATTAATTTACCAGCAAGTTGAAACTCTGGAAAGTTAATTCCCACTTTATCAACTGGAAAAATCATAATAATCAATAATAATATAGATAATGCTATTCTACATATAGTAATTTTATTTGGAACATTCATATTCAAACTCTCCTTTCGATATTATAATAATCTATATTAATCTTTTCTAATTGTTTATCTGTAATATATTTTACTATGAATAATACCAAGAATACCAAAATTATAACAGCTACGATATACAAGATTATATATTTCACATTACTATTCTTTCTTTGAATAGTATATGGTGAAACTATTTTATTTTCTTCTTTTTGTTTTTCTAATATATTTATTTCTCTTGTTTGCTCTAATATATCACTAACTGGAATTCTAGAAGTATAGCCAAATATAAAATCATTAAATTTATCAACTATTTCATCCTCATCTAGATTAAGATATTTAGCATATTTCTTAATAGTTTCTTTTAAGAAAAACACATCTTTAAACGCATTAGCATTTCCATCCTCTAAGTTATCAAGTTGACTTTCAGTTATTCCAAGATCTTTCATAACTTCTTCTTTAGAAATACCAATAGTTTCTCTAGCTTCTTTGAAACTCTCTCCTATTTCTTTCATAATTCTCCTATAAATAAAAAATAATAATTTTTAATAAGCCATGTTCTGTACCTATAAATAGGTGGCAAACATTTATCTAAAGATTTCTCTTTCCCTTACTCCTTTGTTATTCATTCGTAAGAACTCCCCTACCAATTTTGGGTTTCTCACTCGTGGGGTTTACCTCGTTCCACAATAGTTATCCCTAACTATCTCGTCTCTATGGCACTTTATGACTAATATAGTCAGTTCTTGACTACCTCATCGCCGTTAATACTTACGTACTACCTAAGGTTATTTTTTCCCTTAGCACGAACACTTTCATTCATTTCAGAATGAGTGAGCATGGACTTTCCTCTACATTAAATGCAGCGTTTGCCTAAAAAATTATTCCTCTCCATATACAACTTTTTCAAGGTCACTAATTCTTTTTAATAAATCGACATTAGTTACACCTTTATTAGAGTTAGCTATTTCAAGTGCAGATTTTAAGTTTCTAAGTTCAGCCTTTAATTTAGCATTATCTGATTCTAAAGATTTAATTTCAGTAACTAATCTTTTAGTTGTTGTTTCAAAATCAACGTAATCTTTAATGATTAAATCAAGAAATTGATCAACCTCTTGAGGTCTATATCCTCTAGCATCTATTTTAAAATCCTTATCTAGTATTTCTTTAGCTGTTAGAAATCTCTTATCATCATACATACTTTTTAGCCTCTCTTCCACAATAATTTTACCTCAAAAAATATATATTTGCAAGATAAAAGAGCAAACCTTAAAGTTTACTCTCAAAATCTAAAATACAACAATTAATCAATAAATCCATCTCTTTGAAATGCTCATTTATATTTTTCATAAGTTTATATTACTATTTTTAAATATTGATTTCATTAAATTCGACAAAATTAGTTTTTCTTTTCAATCAGATTATCAAAATATTCAAATTGATCCGAAAAATCATTTTTATTTATATTACTAATTTTAATTGTATATTTAATTTTATCTTCAGTATTATTAATTATTTTATTAAGTACTATGTAATCATAAGATATCTTTGTTATATAATTACTACTATAAGTAAAATTTATTAAGAAATTATCATCTTCTTCTATTTCATATGTAGTTTTGTATTTATAATTATATTCTCTTAAATAATCCGAATATTTAATTTTACAAGTATTATTATCAGCAAACACACAATAATTAGTTAATGATTTGATTAAATCTAAATCATATATACTATCTATAATTGGACTTTTAATATTCTTAACTATCATAAAATTATTATTACTTCCTGGTACAAAATATTTATCTTTATAAATTATATACCCACCCTTATCTATAGATTCACTAATATATGATGTTAGTTTTCCATCAGTATCTATATCTAATGTAATTTTTTCATCATTTATATTTTTTATTATATCAAGACTATAATTATCTTTAATATTATCAATCTTTTTTATGATTTCTTCTTTTGTAATAGTTATAGTATTTTCATTATTTGCTTTTGAATTATTATTATTATTATTTCCATTTTCATTAGTATTAAAAAATAAAAATGACATCCCAACTACTAATATAATCAAATATATCAATGTTTTTTGTTTTAACTCTTTAGATTTTTCTTCTTCTGATTTCTCTTCTTTATTAAATATTTCTTTTAACATAACATTTCTCCAACTAAATTATCTTTGTTTTTCCCATTTAAATAATCCTTAGCTGTCATTTCTTTTTTACCACTAGGTTTTAATTTTGTAATTGTTATTGCTTTATCTTTGCACATAACAGTTATTCCTTCTTTAGTAGCATCTATTATTTCTCCAGGTTTCCCTTTTTCTTTATCACTTAACTTTGACTCGCATACTTTTATTATTTCTCCATTAAGTGTTGTGTATGCTACTGGAAAAGGATACATACCTCTTATTTGATTAAACACTTCACGAGCAGTTTTATTAAAATCTATTTTTTCTTCTTCACGTTTTATATTATAAGCAAATGTTACTTCATCAGGATTTTGTTTTATTCTAGTAATATTACCACTAAATATATTAGGAAGTGTCTCTAATAATAAATCACGTCCCATAATGCTAAGTTCATCATGTATTATTCCAACATTATCAGTATCTTTTATTTCAATACTTCTTTGTGTAATAATATCTCCATCATCCATACCAGGAGCCATATACATAATTGTTACACCAGTTTCTTTATATCCATCAATTATACATTTATGAAGTGGACTTCCACCTCTTAATTTAGGAAGTAAAGATGCATGAACATTAATTGCTTTATATTGGGGTGTATCAAGTAATATACTTGGTATTATTTGTCCATAAGCACAAGTTATTATAACATCAGGATTCTTCTCTAATATATATTCATATTCGTTTCTTATTTTATTTGGTTGATATACTTCAATATTATGTTTTAAAGCACATTCTTTAACTGGAGATGCCTTTAATTCATGATGTCTTCCAACTTCTTTATCTGGTTGAGTTACTACTAAAATAACATCAGTATTTTCTATTAACATTTCAAGTACTGGTACACTAAATTCAGGTGTTCCCATAAATACAACTTTTTTATCTTTCATCATATCACCTACACAAATTATATTAAATATTTATATTTATATCAATAGACACATTTTTAATATTTAAATTATTTACTTCCTTCATTACAGGTAATAAATTATCTATTTTTTTATATTTTATCATTATATTAAATCTATATTTATTATTAAGTCTTACTATACTTGATACAGATGGACCAAGTACTATAAATTCTTTTTCATCAAACTTACTATCTAAATATTTTTTAACTTTAGAAGCTCCTTCTCCTGCTTCATTAAATGTAGTACTTGTTATTAAAATATTACAAATATAATAATATGGTGGATACATTAATTTCTTACGAATATTCATTTCATAATTAAAGAATGCATCAAAATCATTTTTAACTACGCTTTTATATACATAGTTAGTTGGATTATATGTTTGTATTATAACTTTACCAGGAAGATTAAATCTTCCAACTCTTCCAGCTGTTTGACTTAATAATTCATAAGTTCTCTCTGCACTTCTAAAGTCTGGTATAGAAAGAGAAGCATCACTATTTATTGTTCCAACTAAGCTTACATTCTCAAAATTTAGTCCCTTTGATATCATTTGAGTACCAACAAGTATACTATACTTACCACTTGAAAATTCATTTATTAATTTTTGATGAGCATTTTTAGTACTAGTAGTATCAGCATCCATTCTAAGAACTTCAACACCATACTTTTTAGCAATCATTCCTTCTAATTTTTCTGTACCAAGTCCTAAATCTTTAATAGCTTCTTCATGGCAACTAGGACAAATATCACTCTTCTGACATCTATATCCACAATAATGGCAACTATAACTATTACTACTCTTATGATAAATTAATGATATATCACAATTTGGACATTTATAAACAAAACCACAATTAGTACAACTTAAAAAGGTAGAGTACCCTCTTCTATTTAATAAAAGTATTACTTGTTCTTTTCTACTTAATGCTTCTTTTATTTCCCTATCAAGTTTATCACTAATTATATAATTATGTTTTTTAGCTTCTTTGTCCATATCAACTATTTCAAAAGATGGAAGTCTACCACTTATTCTAGATGGTAAGTTTATTAAATGAAATACTCCTTTTTTACCTCTAGCATATTGTTCTAAAGATGGAGTCGCACTTCCCATTATTACTTTAGCATTATTGTATTCTGCTCTTTTAAATGCAATATCTATTGCATTATACTTAGGAGTATTTTCTTGCTTATATGTTTGACTTTGACATTCATCTATTATAATTAAACCTATATTTTTTAAAGGAGCAAACACTGCGCTTCTAGCACCTACCACTAGAGAAACTTCACCATTCATAATTCTTCTATATTCATCATACTTTTCCCCTTCACTTAAAGAACTATGAAACACAGCTACATTATCACCAAACACACCCTTAAAACGAGCCACTATTTGAGGAGTTAAAGATATTTCAGGCACTAATACTATACCAGTCTTATTTAACCTTAAAACACGCCTTAAAAGTTCTATATAAACTTCAGTCTTACCACTACCAGTAACACCATATAATAAAAACTTCAAATCACTAGAATCTAATATTTCATTTACTGCATTCAACTGTCCATCAGTTAAATTAATTTCCTTCTTTAAAGAATCAGTTACTACTTCACGATTAACTTCATATTTATTTTCAATAACTATTCCCTTTTCAATTAATTTCTTTATAGAACTACTAAATTCTTTTTTCTCTTTTTCACCATCTCTTAAACTATTAATAATATTAATTTCTTCAGTATTTCGCTTGTGTTCAAAAATATATTTATCTATATCTATTTCTCTATTTAATGATACTTTAGTAATATATTTTCTATTAATATTAGTTTTTAATGATGCTTTTAAAGCTTTAGGTAACATTACTTGATAACAAGATATTAAATTACATAACAAAAAATCACTCATATATTTACCTAACTTGAGTAATTCTTCATTTAAATAAAAATCACTTTCTTGTATTCTAATAATACTTCTATATTCTAAAGAATCATCTTTTTTATCATGTAATTTAAGAACAAAACCTTCTACTTCAACTTTTCCAAAAGGTACTATTACCTTATGCCCTACTTTTATAATATTTTTTAATTCTATAGGTACTATATAATCAAATACTTTATTTAATGATTTTACTGAATATTCTATTATTACACTTGCAAGCATTAAATTCCTCTTAAGAATGGATTATATTTAAGTTCATGTTCAACAGTAGTTTCTTCATCATGCCCAGGATATACTTTAACATTAGTAGACATGTATTTAAATACTTTAAGACTATTTATCATTGCTTGTTCATTATCTTCTTCGAAGTTTCCAATAGTTTCTTTAAATACAAAGTCTCCAGTAAATAATATATCATTTTTATCAAAATAGAATGATACACTATCCATAGTATGACCATAAGTCTCTATTACTTTAAATTCAAATGTATCTATTTTAACGTCCCCTTTAGTTTTATGATCAACTATTCTAGCAGTAGGATATATCTCTTTCAATGTTTCTAAACATCCTACATGATCAAAATGATAATGTGTTATTAGTATTCCTTTAACGTGTAAACCTCTACTATTTATTTCAGTTAATATTTTCTTTTGATCATCACCTGGATCTACAACTAAACAATCTATTCCATTATGTATAATATAACAATTTTCTTTTAAAAATCCTGTTACTACCCTTACTACTTCTAACATTCCCTCACCTCATCCTTAAACATATTAATAAGTTTATCTAAATGATTTAATACTCTATATCCATGAGATTCAAGTTCTTTAGAGAATCTAACAGCTATACCACCATTTTCTTCCCACTCTTTTAAATTACCCGAATAGTCATCTACAAGTATAGCTCCTTCACTATGTACTACTTTAGTTTTAGATATTTCTTTAGGAACCATTATAATAGTTATATCTTTAAAATGACGTCTTAAATATTCTACTTTTACACAACCCTCTGTTAAAGAATTAACATGAGTTAAAAATGATATTTCAAACATCTTACTATCAATTAATTTTTTAATACAATTAATTGAATCATTTAGAATATTATCATCATTTATAATTTTAGAAAAATCATAACTAGCAAAAAATACTCTAATCTCACTTTCATTAGTTACATCTGCTCCACTCTTTTGTAAAGCTTCATATAATGGTGGAATAGTATCCATCACTACACCATCAAAATCAATATATAATCTCTTCATAATATTACCTCTACTAACAATATAATATTTCACCCCAAAAATGTCAATAAATTAATAACGAATTTTTGTTTGTATACACCTATTAAAAAAGATTTATTCATTAGCTAATAAATCTTTTACTTCATTATTTTTGTTTAAACCAATAAGTTTTAAATCACAAGTATCATTATATAAAGATACTTTAGCATATTCTTCATCAAGCGGAAGCATTAAGAATGGTTCTCCACTAAAAAGTCCATCTTCTTCTTCAGTCTTATATACTTTTCCATCTTCAGTAACAGCTACATATATAAGATCACATTTATCACTAGTTGAATCAATACTTACTACTTTAGATTCTATATTATCATATTTCTTAATTACTTTACCTGTTAAATCTTCAAATACTAAAACCCCATCATCATTTATTCTTAAAGTTCCAGCTTCATTTTCATTAGTATCATAATTAAACATATTATTAACTTTTATGCTTCTTTTATTGCTAAATTTATAAGTAGTATTCTCTATGTCTATACATTCATATCCTTCTGTGCATTTTTTTATTTCTGGTGTTTCTGATTCTAATTTCCCTTCTTCTACTTTTGTTTTATCAGCAACATTTTTATATTGTTCATTATAATAATAAACGCTACCAACAACCAACACACTTAAGAATAAAATAATTAATACTTTTTTAATTTTCATACATCCACCTACCTAATAAAATTGTAACACAATTAGTCTTTAATATATACCCCATCCATTGAAAAACTTTTAGTATCTGTAATTTTAACATTAACTATATTTCCTATTAATTCTTTTGGACCTTCTATATTAACAAGTTTCATATTTTCAGTATATCCACATACTTTTGTTTTATCTTTATCACTAAGTCCAGTAACTAAGCATTTAACAATTGTGCCATTCATTCTAGCATTAGCTTCATTACTATATTTATTAATTATTTCATTTAGTCTATGAAGTCTATCCATCTTAACTTCTTCAGGAATAGCATCTTTCATTAAAGCAGCTGGTGTATTTTCACGAGGACTATATGCAAATGTAAATGCTCCGTCAAATTTACATTCATTTACAAGTTTTAGCGTATCCCCAAAATCTTCTTCAGTTTCGCCTGGGAAACCTACTATAATATCAGTAGTAACACTTGAGTTTTTAACTTTAGTACGAATACTATTATAAAGCTTTAAATATTCTTCACTTGTATATTTTCTATTCATTAGTTTAAGTATCTTATCACTACCAGATTGAAGTGGTAAATGTATATATGGCATTATATTATCACGACTAGCTATTATATCAACCATCTCATCAGTAAAATCCCATGGATGACTTGTAACAAATCTAATTCTCTCTATACCAGTATCACTTACATCACTAAGTAAATTAGCAAGATTATAGTCTTCATATAAATCTTTTCCATAAGCATTAACATTTTGTCCTAAAAGAGTTACTTCTTTATATCCATTTTTTACAAGCTCTTTTACTTCTTCAACAATAGCTTCATGTTTTCTACTTCTTTGGGTGCCACGAGTATAAGGAACTATACAATAAGTACAGAATTTATCACAACCATATATTATATCAACCCAAGCACTATATTTACTTTCTCTTAACACTGGTACATTTTCAACAACATCGCCTTCATAACTAAGAACTTCTATTTGTTGTTTTTTAGTATCAATTTTATTTTTAACTATAGATATTAAATTATCTAAATTATGTGTTCCACAAACAAAGTCTACATATTTATATTTGTTTAATATATCTTTTACCACTACTTCTTCTTGGGCCATACATCCACATATACCAATTAATAAATCAGGTTTACTTTGTTTTAAATGTTTTAAAACACCTAAAAAACCAAATACTTTATCATGAGCATTCTCACGTATCGCACAAGTATTTAATATAACAACATCAGCATCTTCTATAGAATCTACTAATGTAAAACCAACACTCTTCATCATACCTCTTATTTTTTCAGAATCATGTTCATTCATCTGACAACCATAAGTTCTAACAAAAAATGTTTTTCCTTCTCCAAATTTATCAAAATTCTTATCATAATCTACATATTTTATTTCATTTTGATTTCTCTTTTTAGCATCTAACATATTAGGTGTTTTCATATTAATCAACTCCAGCGTATATTATATCAAACATTATATAAAAAAGAAACAATATCATTTATATTTATTACTTAAATAGCATAATGCAACTTTTATGTTTCAAAAATATCGTAGTTGCATTTAATCATTTAATA
>CAVDFY010000103.1:0-2417 GCA_963607925.1 bacterium | reverse complement strand
TATATTTTATACATTCTTAGCAATTGGAAATACTATTTATTATCAATTTTATCAATCATTTTTATCTATTAATTTAATATCAACTGCATCTATGTTGGGTGCTGTAGATGATTCTTTATATGATAAACTACATATTATACAATTTTTATATATTATATTTCCTATAATATTTGTATTTATTCATAGAAAATTAAATAAGAGAAATTATTACTTTGAGGTTGAGAAGACTGAAAAAGGTAAGAAGATGTTTATATATAGTTTAGCAACTTCTGCTGTTATTATTTGTTCTTTATTATTTACTCTTAATGGTACTGATACTAGTAGACTTGTTAAACAATGGAATAGAGAATGGTTAGTACGTAAGTTTGGTCTTTATACTTATACTGCGAATGATTTAATTCAAAGTATTCAACCACATTTAAATACATTATTTGGTTATGATGAAGCTGCTCGTAAGTTTAGAAATTTCTATGCTTGTAAGTGGGAAGAAGAAACTAAAACTAATAAATATACTAATATGTTTAAAGGAAAAAATGTTATATTTATTCATGCTGAAAGTATGCAAAACTTCTTGATTGGATTAAAAATTAATGGACAAGAAGTTACACCAAATTTAAATAAACTTGCTAGTGAAGGAATGTATTTTGATAGATTTTATCCTCAAATAAGTATTGGAACTAGTTCTGATACAGAGTTTACTTTAAATACTGGTTTGATGCCTTCATCAAGTGGTACAGTATTTGTAAATTATTATAATAGAACTTATTATTCACTTCCTAAATACTTTAATGAAATGGGATATTATACATTTAGTGCTCATGCTAATAACGCTGATTATTGGAATCGTAAAACTATGCATAAGACTTTAGGATATCAAGATTTCTATGCTAAAGATTCATATGTTGTTCCAAGTGATACTGATGATGCTAATTGGGTAGGTTTAGGCCTTTCTGATAAGTCATTCTTTAATCAATTAATTCCAATATTAAAAAATATTAAAGAAACTAAGAGTCCATTCTATGGAACTGTAATTACACTTTCAAATCACTCACCATTTAATGATTTGACAAAATATGATCCTTTTGAAGTAACTATGGATTATACATATACTGATGAAAATGGTAAAAAACAAACTGGTAAAGCAAATTATTTAGAAAATACATCTATGGGTAATTACATTAGAAGTGCTCATTATGCTGATGCTGCTTTAGGTGAATTTATTCAATTATTAAAAGATAATGATTTGACTAAAAATACAATTATAATACTATATGGAGATCATGAAGCAAGACTTGCTAAAAAACAATTTAATTTATTATATAATTATGATCCAGTAACAAATGATATCAAAGATGAAAGTGATCCAACATTTGTATCTATGGAAAACTATAATTATGATTTACTTAAAAATACTCCTTTAATTATGTGGAGTGCTGAAAAGAAATATAAAAAGAAAATAAGTTATGCTATGGGTATGTATGATGTATTACCAACACTGGCAAATATGTTTGGATTCAAAGATAAATATGGTCTTGGACATGATATATTTAGTAATAATGAAAAGATTGTAGTATTTCCTAATGGAAATGTACTTACAGACAAAGTATATTATAGTAATCTAAATGATGAATATATTACTTTAAGTGATTCACCAATAGATTCAGATTATATTAGTAGAATAAAAGAATATGCTAATCAAATATTAGATGTTTCAAATGGTATTGTTCTTCATGATTTAATTAAGAATGAAGAAGATAAGATTGGAGCTTGCGAAAATGAGAAGAAAAAGTGATAGAAAAATAATATTATTATTTATATTAGTTGGAATCTTATTATTTGGTTTTCTAATTTATAGAGTTAATAAAGATTTCTTTAGTAAGAATGCCAATAAGAAACAAATAGATTCTATTGAGTATTATGGTTATACATTAACTAAGAGTGATACTGATATATATAAAAGTACTTTTAAAGAATTAAGTAAAGTTTTAAATAATAAACCTATTGATAATACTGAGTATGCTAAACTTATATCTAAACTATTTATAATTGATTTATATACTTTAGATAATAAGTTATCTAGTACTGATATAGGTGGACTTGAATTTTTACATAAAGATTTAAGAGACAATTTTAAAGATAATATGGGTGCTACTTTATATAAGTATGTTGAAAGTAATTTAGATGGTAAGAGAAAACAAGAACTTCCAGTTGTTAAAGATGTAACTATTAGTGATGTTTTTGAAACTAAATATACTTACAATAAAAAAGAATATACTGCATATTTAGTAACTGCTAATTGGACATATGAGAAAGATTTAGGATATCAAACAAGTACTAAGTTAACAGTTATTAATGATAATGATATTCTATATATTGTTAAAGGTAATTAAGACTAGAAATAGTCTTTTTTATATTGA
>CAVDFY010000102.1:0-8348 GCA_963607925.1 bacterium | reverse complement strand
GCTATTAATGATCAAAAGTTTTTAGATGCTGCTGTTCGTGACTTAGAAGCTATATCTGGTCAAAAACCAGTAGTAACTACTGCTAAAAAATCTATAGCAGGTTTCAAACTTAGAGAAGGAAATAAAATCGGTTGTAAGGTTACTTTAAGAGGAGATAATATGTATAACTTCTTAAATAAATTAATTACAATTGCTCTTCCAAGAGTTAGAGACTTTAGAGGTATTTCTAAAAACAGTTTTGATGGAAGAGGTAATTATACTCTTGGTATCAAAGAACAATTAGTATTTCCTGAAGTAGAATATGATCAAGTTATTAAAGTTAGAGGTTTAGATATCGTTATGGTAACTACTGCTAATACAAATGAAGAAGCTCTAGCATTATTAACTGAATTTGGGTTACCTTTTAGAAAGTAGGAAAGGAAATATTTATGGCAAAGAAAAGTAAATTAATATCTCAACAAAGAGGAAGTAAATTCTCTACTAGAAATTATACTAGATGTACTAGATGTGGTCGTCCACATGGTGTTTTAAGTAAATTTGGGCTATGCCGTATTTGCTTTAGAGAATTAGCATACAAGGGACAAATTCCTGGTGTTAAAAAATCAAGTTGGTAGTACTACATTAATAGGTGATTTGCCTATTGATGTACTCATTACTAATGAGACAAATAGATACTTTAAATATGTTTATTTGAAACAATCTTTGTTAGAGAGTGATAATAATGATCACAGTTTAATAGAAGAATGTGATAGAAAAATGCGTGAATGTGAAGACAGTATCGCATATTATAATGAAATATTAACAGGAGAGATTCCTGTAAAACCAAACATTAACAGGCGAGTGTTAATAAGAAGGGAGGCCTATAATGGTTAATGACACTATAGCAGATATGCTTACAAGAATTCGTAATGCTAATGCTATGAAGTACAAAACTGTTGAAATACCTGGTACTAAAATGACTAAAGGTATCGCAGATATTTTAACTAAAGAAGGTTTTATTGATGGTTATGATACTAATAAATTAGCTGTTGGTGAAATGATCGTGTTAAACCTTAAATATTCAAAAACTAAAGAAAGAGTAATCACTGGCTTAAAAAGAATTAGTAAACCAGGATTACGTGTATATGCTAAAGCTGATGAAATGCCAAGAGTTCTTAATGGACTAGGTATAGCTATTGTTTCTACATCAGAAGGTCTTATGACTGATAAGGAAGCTAGAGCTAAAAAACTTGGTGGAGAAGTTTTAGCTTACGTATGGTAGGTGTGTTATGAGTAGAATCGGAAATAGAATATTAGCTATTCCATCTGGAGTAGAAGTTACTGTTGATGGAAATAAAGTAACAACAAAAGGACCAAAAGGAACATTAGAATTCAACTTTAAGAATGAAAATGTTAATGTTAAAGTTGAAGATGGTAAAGTAGTAACTACCAGAAACAATGATTTAAAAGTTTCTAAACAATTACACGGAACTACAAATTCAATTATTAACAATATGTTAATCGGTGTTAGTGAAGGCTTTAAACGTGAACTAGAAATCAATGGTGTTGGTTATAGATTCCAAGTACAAGGAAATAAAATTGTTATTTCTGCTGGATATAGTCATCCTGTTGAATTAGTTATTCCAGAAGGATTAAAAGTTGAAATGCCTGAAAAATCTACTACTGAATTAATAATTAGCGGATATGACAAACAATTAGTATCAGAATTTGCTGCTAATGTTAGAAAAGTAAGACAACCAGAACCATATAAGGGTAAAGGTATTAAGTATAAAGATGAACATATCCGTCGTAAAGAAGGAAAGAAAGCTGCATAGGAGGTAAAAAGGAATGATAAAAAAAGAATCAAAAAATGTTACAAGAATTAAAAGACATAGAAAAATCAGACAAACATTGTCTGGTACTGAATCAACTCCTAGACTTTGTGTTTTTAGAAGTAATACAGCTATTTATGCACAATTAATAGATGATGTTAAGGGTGTTACATTAGCTAGTTCATCTTCTTTAGAACTTAAACTTAAAAATAATAATCTTGAAGCAGCTGCTGCAGTAGGAAAAGATATTGCAGAAAAAGCTAAAAAAGCAAAGATCAAAACAGTTGTATTTGATCGTGGCGGATATCTATATCACGGACGTGTTAAAGCATTAGCTGATGCAGCCCGTGAAAATGGACTAGAATTCTAGGGAGGAAACGTATGGACGGTAAAAGAAGAACTGATCGTGAACCTAAGAAACTTTATGAAGATAAAATTATATCTATCGGAAAAGTTACAAAGGTTACACAAGGTGGACGTAATTTTAGATTTTCAGCTACAGTTGCTGTAGGAGACAGAAAAGGAAAAGTTGGAATTGGTACAGGTAAATCTAAAGAAATTCCAGTTGCTGTAAGTAAGGCAATTAAGGAAGCTGAAAAGAATATTGTACATGTAGATTTAGTTGATAATAGAACTATATCTCATGAAGTTACTGGCGTTTGTGGAGCTGCAAAAGTGTTAATTAGACCTGCTAAAGCTGGTCGTGGAATTATCGCTGGTGGAGCATCAAGAATAGTTTTAGAACTTGCTGGTGTTAAAGATGTTGTTGCTAAATCTTTAGGAAGCAATACACAAATTAATACTGCTAAAGCTACTATTAAAGCTTTAGAATCTCAAAGAACTATTGAACATGTTGCTAGTCTTCGTGGAAAAACTGTTGAGGAGGTCTTAAAATAATGAAATTACATGAATTAAATAGATTAGAAGGATCAACTCATAGAAGAAAAGTTGTTGGACGTGGACCAGGAAGTGGACATGGTAAAACATCAACTCGTGGTGAAAAAGGACAAAAAGCTAGAAGTGGCGCATCAATTCATCCATGGTTTGAAGGTGGTCAAACTCCTTTATATAAGAGACTACCTAGACGTGGATTCTCAAATGCAAGATTTGAAAAGAAATATGCAATTATTAATGTTTCAGATTTAAATAGATTTAAAGATGGAGACGTTGTTACTCCTGAAGTATTAAAAGAATCTGGATTAGTGAAAAAAGAATTATGCGGAATCAAAGTATTAGGAAATGGTAAATTAGAAAAGAAATTAACTGTTAAAGCTAATGTATTTACTAATTCTGCTATTACTAAAATTGAGGAATTGGGTGGAACTACGGAGGTGATTTAAGATGTTTGCTACTTTTAAGCAAATATTTAGATCTTCTAACAAAGATTTAAGAGCAAGAATATTATTTACATTAGGTGTATTATTCATTTTTGCTTTAGGTAATTCCATAACTATTCCTGGTATGAATGTTATTACTGGAGATATTGGATTTTTAGAATTATTTAATGCAATGAGTGGTGGAGGTTTGAAACAATTTTCAATCTTCGCATTAGGTGTTATGCCTTATATCACTGCATCAATTATTATTCAAATTCTTCAAATGGATATTATTCCATACTTTAAAGAATTAAAAGAAATGGGAGAAGAAGGAAGACGTAAGATTGCAAAAATAACTAGATATTCTGGTTTAGCAATTGCGTTTATTCAAGGTTTCTTCTATCCAATGATGTTCTTAGGTAAGACTCAAGAACCAATGATGTATTTCAAGATTGCTATAATCTTAACAGCTGGTACTGCCTTCTTGTTATGGTTAGGTGATGAAATTACAAATAAAGGAATCGGTAATGGTGTTTCATTAATAATCATGGCTGGTATTGTTAATACTTTACCAAGTATGTTTGTTACTGCATTTCAATCATTAATTCCTAATGCAAATAATGAAGTGTTAGCTTGGGCTAAATTCATAATATTTGTTCTATTATATGTATTTATAGTAGTTGGAGTTATTTGGGTTGAACAAGCTGAAAGACGTATACCAGTCCAATATTCAAATAGAAGTTCATCAAGCTATGGTGGACAACAAACATTCTTACCATTAAAGTTGAATTCTGCAAATGTAATGCCTGTAATTATTGCAAGCGTTATAATGGGAATTCCATCAATTCTTGCTTATTTTATTAAGAATGCTAAAGTAATATCTTTCTTAAACAACTATTTATCAACATCTAAACCAGTTGGTTTTGTGATTTATATAGTTTTAATAGTAGCATTTACTTATATATATTCATTCTTAACAATTAATCCTGAAGAATTGAGTAAAAATTTAAATAAAAATGGTGGTTACATTCCTGGTATTAGACCTGGAACTGAAACTAAAAAATATATATCAAAAGTTTTAGGAAGAATAACATTTATGGGAGCATTCTTCATAGCATTGCTTGCATCTATTCCAACTATATTTACAGCTTTAACTGGACTTCCAGAAACTGTTAAATTAGGTGGTACATCAATGTTAATTGCAGTTGGTGTTCTTCTTGAAACATATAAACAACTTGAAAGTTCCGTTGCATCAAGAAATTATAGTAATAGGAGATAATATGAATTTAATTTTAATTGCACCACCAGCAGCAGGTAAAGGAACTCTTGCTTCAATGTTAACAGAGAAGTATGGACTTGTAAGTATCTCTGCCGGTGAACTTTTAAGGGGTGTTGATCCAACAACTGAACTTGGAAAACAAATTAGAGACATTCAATCAAGACGTGAACTTGTTAATGATGAAATTACTAATCAATTAATGAGAGAAAGATTAATGAAGGATGATATAAAGAATGGATTTATTCTTGATGGATATCCAAGACATATGCCTCAAGTATATGCTACTGAGAAAATATGTTTTGATCTTAACTTGAAGATTGATTATGCAGTACTTCTTAATGTTGATTATGAAATGGCATTAAAAAGAACTTTAGGAAGAGAAATTTGTCCTAAATGTAAAAAAACATATAATAGTTTAACTGGAGTTAATGCTCCATTAAAAGAAGGTATATGTAATGATTGCGGTATTGAATTAACAAAACGTAATGATGATAATGAAGAAACTTTTAAAAAAGGTTTCGCTATGTTTATTGAAAATTGTACACCAGTTATTGAATATTATAGAAACAAAGGTATTTTAATTGAATTAAATGCTAATGGTTCTGCTGATGACACAATGAGAGAGTTTGAGAATATTATAAGGAAGTAATTAAATGATTAGTATTAAAGATAAACAAGAAATAGAATTAATGAGAATATCTGGTCAAATAACTTATGGGGCTTTATCAAGTTTAAAGGATTTTATTAAACCTGGTATAACTACAAAGGATATTGACAAATATTGTTATGACTATATAACTGGTCACGATGCTATTCCATCTTTTCTTGGTTATGAAGGGTTTCCAGCAACTGCATGTGTTAGTATTAACGATATGGTAGTTCATGGAATCCCTGATGATACTGTCATTAAAGATGGAGATATAGTATCAGTTGACTTAGGATCTATATATAAAGGATATCACTCAGATTCAGCGTATACTTATATAGTTGGTAAAACTAGTAAGAAAAACAAAAAATTTGTAAGTGATACACAGAAAGCTTTATATAAAGGCATTTCTGTAATTAAAGAAGGTATTAAACTAAACCAAGTTTGTTCTGCGATAGGTAGGGTTGCTAAAGAGAATCATTATGGAGTATTTACTTGTTTAACTGGACATGGTGTTGGACGAGATCTTCATGAAGATCCATATATTCCTAATCTTAGTAATCATGAAAGTGAAGGAATCATACTTAAAGCAGGTATGACTTTAGCAATAGAGCCAATGTTTAGTTTAGGTACAAAAGAAGTGTGGCTTCTTCCAGATGAATGGGGAATTGTTACTCAAGATGGAAGCTTAGCAGCTCACTTCGAACATACAGTCCTTGTAACTAAAGATGGTTACGAGATATTAACAGGAGAGTGAAAAATGGCCAAAGATAAAGACGGTTATATTGAACTTGAAGGAAAGGTATTAGAAATTTTACCTGGAGGAGACTTCAAAGTAAAATTAGATAATGGGCACATAGTAGAAGCTCGCGTTTCTGGAAAAATGCGCTTGAACATGATTCGTATTTACCCAGGTGATACTGTGCTTATGGAGATACCTATTTGTGATTTAACACGTGGGCGTATAATTTATAGAAAGTAAATGGAGGGATTGAACGTGAAAGTAAGACCATCAGTAAAAAAGATTTGCGATAAATGCAAAATTATTAAAAGAAACGGAAAAGTTAGGGTAATTTGTGAAAATCCTAAACATAAACAAAGACAAGGTTAAGTAGGAGGAAAATATGGCACGTATTAAAAATATTGACTTACCAAAAAATAAAAGAATAGTAGTAGCACTTACTTATATTTATGGAATCGGTCCAACTAGAGCACATGAAATTTGCGCTTCTGCAAATGTAAGTGAAGATACTAGAACTGATAATTTAACAGTTGAAGAAATTAATCGTTTAAGAGCTGAAGCTGATAAATATGTATTAGTTGGTGATTTAAAAAGAGACGTTGAAATGAATATTAAAACTAAAATGGAAATTAATTCATATCAAGGTACAAGACACAAAAAAGGCTTACCAGTAAGAGGTCAACATACAAGTAGAAATGCTAGAACTCGTAAAGGTAAAGGTAAGACTATTGCTAATAAGAAGAAATAGGAGGGATAACTTATGGCTTATAATAGAAGAAAAAGAAAAGCAAAGAGAGATATCACTGAAGGTCAAGCACATATTCATTCTACATTTAATAACACAATTGTAACTATTACTGATAATAATGGTGGAGTTGTTAGCTGGGCTTCTTCAGGAACTGTTGGATACAAAGGAAGTAAAAAGAAAACTCCTTTCGCTGCAGGTATGAGTGCTGAAGCTGCTGGTAAAGCTGCTTTCGATGCTGGAATTAGAAAAGTTGAAGTTTTTGTTAAAGGAATTGGTGGAGGACGTGAAACAGCTGTTAGAAGTTTACAAACTGCAGGTTTAGAAATTACAGCTATTAATGATGTTACACCAGTACCACATAATGGATGCAGACCACCTAAGAGAAGACGTATATAAGAGTTAAGGAAGGGGAATAAATACCATGTTAAAATTTATTAAACCAGATTATAAAGTAAACGAATATGTTGAAAGTAATTATTATGGAAAGTTTGTTTTAGAACCACTTGAAAGAGGTTTTGGAACTACTATAGGAAACGCTCTTAGAAGAGTTATGCTATCAAGCTTAGAAGGTAGTGCAATTACAGATGTTAAAATCGAAGGTGTTATGCACGAATTTCAAAAAATGGATGGAGTAGTAGAAGATGTTACTGAAATTATTCTTAATCTAAAAAAATTAGTATTAAAAAATCATAGTGAAAACGATCAAGTATTACATTTAAAAGCTAATAGTGAAGGAGAAGTTCATGCTTCTGATATAGATAAAAATTCTGAAGTAGAAATTATTAACCCAGATCTATTAATAGCTACATTATCAAAAGGTGGTAGTTTAGATATGACTATGACTGTATCAAATGGTCGTGGTTATGTTGATGGAAAAATCAATGCTATTGCTGTTAGAGATGTAGTAGGTGCTATCGGTGTAGATTCATTATATAGTCCAATTGAAAGAGTTAGTTATGAAGTTGAACCTGCTCGTGTAGGACAAAACGATAATTATGATAAATTAACTTTAAATGTATGGACTAATGGAGCTATCAAACCAGAAGAAGCTGTTGCTCGTGCTGCTAAGATAATCATTGATCATTTTGAAGTTATCACTGATTTACATAATTTAACAGGAATCGAAAGCGTTCTTGCTGATAAAGAAGAAAACTCAGTTCAAAAGACATTAGAAACTCCTATCGAAGAATTAGATCTTTCTGTTAGAGCATACAATTGCTTAAAGAGAGATGCTATTCATACTTTACAAGATTTAACATCTAAGAGTGAATCAGAAATGATGAAAATTAGAAATCTTGGTAAAAAATCATTAAAGGAAGTTTTAGATAAAGTTAGAGACATGGGACTTAAGTTCCGTGATGAAGATTAATTAGGAGGATACAATGGCATTATATAGAAAATTAAATAGAGAAACTCGTGTTAGAAAAAGTATTCTATCTGGTTTAACTAAAAGTGTACTTGAATTTGGATATGTAGAAACTACTGAACAAAGAGCTAAAGAAGCTCGTAAGTTCGTTGAAAAAATGATTACATATGCTAAAAAAGGTGATTTAGTTTCTAGAAGAAAAGCACTTGCTTTCTTAAATAACGATAAAGATTTAGTTAAAAAATTATTTGATGAATATGCTACTAAATATGCTGATAGAAAAGGTGGATATACTAGAATAATTAAATTAAAAGAAAGAATCGGAGACGATGCTTTAATCGTTCGTTTAGAATTAGTATAAGATTGAAGAAATTCAATCTTTTTTATTATGTTTGACCTTTATGGTCAAACACTAAACTACCTGCTATGCAGGTAAGAAT
>CAVDFY010000101.1:0-2075 GCA_963607925.1 bacterium | reverse complement strand
TATTTATTTTATACCGTTTAATTATCTTAATAATTTAATATTAAATAAATATATTTATAGTAATGATTTAATAATGAATAGATACAAAAGTGTTCTATATAAATATGTATTTAACTATATAAATAGTTTTGATAATAAGACTTTAATAATAGATTGGGCATTAATAGTAAATGATAACTTAATAGATAAATTTGACAAAATTATATACTTAAATATAAATGAAGAAACTAGATTATCAAGACTTAAAGATAGTGATTTATCTAAAGAAGAAATACTAAGAAGATTTGAATTACAAAGAATAGATAACATAAATAGTTATAAATCAAATAATTTTATGATAGTGGATGATAGTAATATGAATAAAGAAGAAATAAATGATTTTATAAATGAAATGGAATGTAAATTTACTTTACCAGAGGATGGTGGCAAAGCTATATGGGAAATAACTCATAGTTGTAATTATGGTTGTTCATACTGTATATTTTCTTGTATGGCTAAAAAAGTAGAAGGAGAACTTACTACTGAAGAATGTTTTCATGTAATAGATGAGTTAGTTAAAAATAATTTTAAGCATTTAAAAGTAACTGGAGGAGAACCTTTTATTAGAAAAGATATAATAGATATACTTGAATATGCTAGTAAGTATATGACAGTAGATATATCTACTAATGCATCTTTAATAACTAAAGAACACTTAGAAAGATTAAATAAAATAAACTTAAAAATGATACATGTAAGTTTAGATGGCACAAAAGAAGAACATGAAAAAGTGAGAGGTAATAACACTTATGATAGAACAATCAGAGGACTAGAAATATTAAAGGCTTCTAAGAACAAAGTTAGAATTGGTTCAGTAATACACTTAGGTAATCAGAGTAATCTAGAAGAACTAGTTGAAGATGCTATAAAACTAAATGCTGATGAAATAATATTCTCAATAATGGAACCAGTAGATGGTCAAAGCAAAGATATGGTTAAAACATTATCAAATGATGAACTAAAAAATACTATTGATAAACTAAAAGAAAAGTATAAAGAAGATATAATAGTAAATTATAACTTCGGTGGACAACCAAATTATGTAAAGAAATGCCCAGCTGGAGATAAATTCTTATATATAAATAATATGGGTTTAGTAAGCCCATGTACTTGGGTATATGAAAATAATAAAAATTGTATATCTAAAAAATCACTAAGAGATAACACACTAGAAGAAGTATTAAAAGATGAAATGATAGAAAGATTCTTATCATCAAAAAGAAAAGGTATATGTTATGGAAAAATTTAATAGTATATACCTTTTTACTACTGAGAATATTGCTGGTTATATGAATGATTTAGACTTAACTAATAAAAGAATAATAACTGTAACAGGATCTTCAGATCATATAATAAATGCAATATTTAAAGGATGCACAAATATAACAACATTCGATATAAATTATTTATCTAAATATTATATGGATTTAAAACTATCAGCAATCAAATATCTATCATATAAAGAATTCATAGATTTTCTATTATGTGATACGGATAAAACATTAAGTTATGAAATAATAAATAAATTAGAAATGAATAAAGAGAGTAAAGAGTTTTGGTTAAAAGAATTATCAAAATATAATAATGATGGTAAAAAACTAAAAGAATCTAGACTATTCAATTTAAAATATTTTGATATTAAAAACAAAAAAGAATGTAACTTATATTTAAACGAAGAAAACTATGATATAATAAAAAAGAAGTTAGATAAAATTAATATTAACTTTATTCATACAAATCTTAAAGATTTAGAAATAGACACAAAATATGATTATATGTTTTTATCTAATATATCTGATTACATTAATACTTTTTATGAAAGTAATTATCTTGTTAATTATAAGAATCTAATAGATAAATTTATGATTAATGTAAAATGTATATACTTTGCCTATGTATATGATATAGATAAGAAAGATAAAAGAAGTGTAATAGATGATATAGAAGAAGTAAAAAGTATATTTAAAAATTTTAGAGTTAAGAAATTTAAAACTTCTCTAATAAATAAAGATAATAATACTAAAGATGCTGTATTT
>CAVDFY010000100.1:0-13509 GCA_963607925.1 bacterium | reverse complement strand
TAGTAGGTGGAAATGGAACTGCATATAATAGTTCTTATGTTGATAAAACATATGCTAGAATAGATACATCAAGTACACCTGGATACTTTACATTAAAAAATAATTAGATTGAAGAAATTCAATCTTTTTCTTTTGGACTAGTAAAATTCTTGATTTTTTTGTATAATGTATGCGAGGTGAAGGGGATATGGCAAAACAAACAATATGTCTAGTTGGAAGACCTAATACTGGTAAAAGTACTTTATTTAATAGAATAGTTGGTAAAAAGGTAGCTATTATTGAAGATAAACCAGGAGTAACAAGAGATAGAATTTATAGTGAAGCATCTTTTAAAGAAAAACCATTTTATTTAATAGATACAGGTGGTATAGATTTAAGTGAGGGAGACTTCAACGAAGAAATTCGTATGCAAGTAGAAGTTGGTATTGAAGAAAGTGATACTATCATTTTTGTAGTGGACGCTAAAGATGGACTTACTACTAATGACTTGCTTATTCGTGATATGTTAAAAAAGCAAGATAAGAAAGTTATTGTTGCTATTAATAAAGTTGATAATAAAACTGGGCAAGAAAATATATATGAATTTTATAGTTTAGGTTTTGATGAATATATTCCTATTTCAGCAGAACACGGTACTGGTGTAAATGACTTATTAAAGATTGTAACTGATGATTATGAGCCAGGATATGAAGAAGAAGATAATAACATTAAGATTGCAGTTATTGGTAGACCAAATGTAGGAAAATCAAGTTTAGTAAATGCTCTTCTAAATGAAGAAAGAGTAATTGTTAGTAATGTAGCTGGTACTACTAGAGATGCTATAGATACAAAATTTACTTATAATAAAGAAGAATATACACTAATAGATACAGCAGGACTTCGTAAAAAAGGTAAAATATTTGAAGCAGTAGAAAAATATAGTCTTTTAAGAAGTATGAAAGCAATAGATAGAAGTGATGTATGCTTACTTGTTCTTGATGCTACAACTGGTATTGTAGAACATGATAAACATATCGCAGGTTATGCTTTAGAAGCAGGAAAACCAGTAGTAATCGTAGTTAATAAATGGGATACAATAGAAAACAAAGATGAAAGTATGAAAGAATGGAAAAAATCAATTAGTCATAACTTCCAATTTATGGATTATGCTAAAATAGTATTCCTAAGTGCACAAACTAAAAAAAGAATACATACCCTTATGCCAGAAGTATTATCTTCTTATGAAAACTCTATCAAAGAAGTTAAAACAAGCATTATAAATGATATTATAAGAAATGCATTTATAGAAACACCACCAGCATCATATAAAGGAAAAAAATTAAAAGTATATTTCACACATCAATCAGGTACAAAACCACCAAGATTTGATATAGAAGTAAACTCTAAAGGACTAGTACACTTTTCATACTATAGATATTTAGAAAACAAAATAAGAGAAAACATAGACTTTAGTGGAACACCAATAATAATACAATTCAAAAACAAAGGAGAGAAAGAATTATAGAAATATAGTTCTTTTTACTTTTAATATTATCAAGAATTTTGTATAATGAATTTATGAAAAAAGAAGTAAAAGATAAAAACAAAAAAACAAAATCTGAAGTATGGAAATACATAAAAAAATGTATTCCTTATTTTGCTAAAGAAAAGAAAGCTATAACTATACTAATTGTATTTAGTTTAGTATTAAGTATATTTAATTCATTTAGTCCAGCACTTATGGCAAAAATATTAGATTATTCAACTAGTGGAGCTTTAGATAAAGCTATCAGATACTCAGTATTTATACTAATACTAGCACTAATTATGGAATTCATTGATAACATCATTTTTACAAGAGCATATGTTAAAGTTCAAGAATCAGTATCAAATAATATAAAGAAAGAAGTTATTTCATCATATTTTGATATAGATAACAAAGAATTACTAAAAACATCAAGTGGGATTTTCTTAACAAGAATTACAGAAGACCCAAATAATGTAGTTATGGCATTTAATGCATTAAGAGCAAACGTATCAAGAATAATTTCAAATATATTTGTATTTGTTTATATTTTTTATATTAATTTTGTATTGGGAATTATAACAATACTTGGAACAATAACTGTATATATAATAGAAAAAAGAGCAATGGATAAATGGAATGCTTATAAAAAAAGAAAAAATAAATTAAGTGATAAAAATACAACTATTATAAATGAAGGAATAAGAGGAACACACGATATAAAATTATTAAATATAGTTGAACACTTTAAAAATAAAGTAAACGGAAATCTAGATGAATTATATACCGATACAATAAAAAGTATGAAAATTGATGGAAACTATACTTTTGGTAGATCATCATCAGTATATATATTTACTTTTGTTATAATAGTTTTATCTATTTATTTTGTTAAATTCGACGTAATAACAGTTTCATCACTAATCGCAGTATTTTTATACAAAGATAGACTATTCACTTCAGTACTATATTTAGCTTGGTCAGAAAGACAACTAAAAGAATTTGCTTTATCCGCAGAACGTATCTTTGAAGTAATAGATCATACTAAATATGAAAAAGAACACTATGGTAATAAAAGAGTTAATGAGTTATATGGAAAGATAGAATTTAAAAATGTACACTTTAAATATGATAAAGATGAAGTATTAAAAGGAGTAAACTTTACTATAGAACCAAAAGATACTGTCGCAGTAGTCGGTAAAAGTGGAAGTGGCAAAAGTACGATTATTAATCTATTAAGCAAGATTTATGAAGTTACAAGTGGTGAGGTATTAATTGATGGATATAACGTAAATGATTTAGATAAATATAGTCTTAGAAATAATATCGCAGTTATAAGTCAAAAGCCATATTTATTCAATATGACTATTAAGGAAAACTTACTTTTAGTAAATCCAGATGCATCGCAAAAGCAAATAGAAAATGTATGCAAAATATGTGAACTTCATGATTATATAATGACTCTTCCTAAAAAATATAACACTTTAGTAGGAGAAGGTGGAGTAACACTAAGTGGTGGAGAATGTCAAAGAATAGCTATAGCAAGAGCACTTCTAAGAAAAACTAATATCATATTATTTGATGAAGCAACAAGTGCACTGGATAATGAAACACAAGCAAATATTCAAAAAGCGATAAACAACATAAGTAGTGAGTACACAATGCTAATCGTAGCTCATAGACTTTCAACTATAAAAGATTGTAATAAAATAATAGTAGTAAACGATGGAAAAATATGTGGAGTAGGTAGTCATAAAGAACTATATAAGAATAATGAAATATATAGAACTTTATATGAAAATGAACTACAAAAGGAAGAAAATGACGAGAATTGATATAGAACTAGTAAAAAGAGGAATTTTTGAAACAAGAAATAAAGCTCAAAACGAAATAAAAAACAAGATTGTTTATTGTAATAATGTATGTATAACTAAACCAGCTTTTGATGTAAATGATACAGATATAATTGAAATAAAAGGTGAAAAGTTAAAATATGTATCTCGTGGTGGTTTAAAACTAGAAAAAGCTATCAAAGAATTCAATATTAATTTAAATGATAAAACACTTATTGATATAGGTTCATCCACTGGTGGTTTCAGTGATTGTGCTGTACAAAATGGTATTAAAAAAGTTTATGCTATAGATGTGGGTACTGATCAATTTGATAAGAACTTAAGACTTAATAATAAAATTAATCTTTATGAAAATACTGACTTTAGAAATATAGATAATAATATTATTAATGATGCTAATATTGCATCTATTGATGTATCATTTATATCAGTAACAAAACTAACTAATAAATTGAAAGAACTAACTAATCTAAAAGAAATAATATGTTTAATAAAACCACAATTTGAGTGTGGAAAAGAAATATCTGATAAATATAAAGGAGTACCACTTAATAAAGAAGTGCATAAGAATGTTATAGAAATTGTTATAAATAGCTTTAAAGAAAATAATTATTATATAAATGGCCTTACATCTTCTCCAATAAAAGGTGGTAATGGTAATATAGAATATCTAGCATATTTTAAAAGAGATAAAGAAAGAAGCATCAATATAGAAGAAGTAGTAAATAAAGCATTTTTTTAGTAGAAAAATTATAATGAAAATGATATAATTTTATTGAAAAAGTAAAGTTGTACTTTATAAAATATACATAATATGACTTTTTATGACAAAATATGACACTTTTACGACAAAATTAAAAATAAAGATGTATCAAATGTTAAAGTATAAATAATGGGAAGAAAAATATTTTAGGAGGTATAAAATGAAATATTTGAAATTTACATTATTTATGTTTGTAGTATGTTTGATTATGTCATATACAAACACACAAGCAAGAGAAGTTTTAGGAGTATCAGGACTTGATGTAAAAGCATATAGCATAGAAACTAGTTTAGGAGAATATAGAACAAAAAAGGAAGATTTTACAACTCATACATATGAAAATGTTGGAACAGTAAAATTGTATGGTTCTGGTGAGTATACAAATATATTGGTTAAAATTTGTAACAAAGCAGGAAAATGTACAAAATATAAAGAATTTTCAACAAATAAAAAACAAACTTATAGTGAAGATGTAATTGTGTTAAAAGGACAATATACTTTGAAATTTAAAAATCCAAAATTTACAGCATATAAATTAAGTCATTCAGGAGTTTGGACTTACTAAAAAAAGAAATTATATTTTTCTTCTCATAAAATTATAGGAGTATTTATGAAAAATTTTATAAAAAATAATATAGCGATATTAATATCTTTTACAATATTATTTGCCTTCGCTACATTTTTATGCGTAAAACAAGTTATTAATGATATAGAAACAAAACAAGTGAGAATAGAGATAAAAGAAGAGTGTAAAGAAATTTTAGAAAAAGGAATAGAGAATGAAGTTTGTCAAAACATTGTAAATAGAGAAGAAATCAAAACAGACACTCTTACTACATTTTATATAATAACAAATGAATCAGATTATATTTATATATATAACTTTATGGTTCCATTTTTAATAATTATGTCATCGTTATATAATGTTAGTAAGAAATTCAAAAGTGGAGAAATTAAAAATAGATTAACTAGAGAAAGCTATAATAGTTATATAAAGGAAGTATTTAAAGATTCATACAAAAGTATAATTATATGGCCACTAATTAGCATTTATATGTTTCTGGTCTCTTATATCATAAGTGGTACATTTGAAGTAGCACCTATAAATGTGTCTACATTTAGTACAGAAATATTGAGTCATCCAGCACTATTTATAACTTCATATTTATTAAATACGATACTAATGAGTATCTTCTACATAAATATAGGACTATTTTTAGTACCAGAAAATAGAAGTTATTTAGTAACAGTAATAGAAACAATAATGGTTTATTTTGGAATAACTCTTGCTAATACATTCTTTGTCATAGGATTTTTATTAAAAGATTTCGAAAATGGAGAAAAATACTTTGATTTTTTAGATATGTATACGTACCATGATAGAGAACTTATCCCATTTAATTTATTATGTTTAGGAGTAGCGCTTATAAGTTCATTAGTAGTATATCTAAAATATAGAAATAAAGAAAAAATAGTAACTAAATTAGAAAAAAAGTAGAGGTGTCATATGGAAATAATAGTAAAAGATTTATCAAAAAAATTTAAGAAAGTCACAATACTTGAAAATATAAACATGAAATTTGAAAGTGGAAAAATATATGGAATCGTTGGAAGAAATGGTAGTGGTAAAAGTGTATTCTTAAAAATACTTTGCTCATTCTATAAACCCACTACTGGGGAAATACTATATGATAATATTAATTATAATTCTAATAATAACTTTCCACCTTCAGTAAGAGCTTTAATAGAAAATCCTACGTTCTTTCCTGATTTAACAGGATTTGAAAATTTAAAATTACTTTCAAGTATACAAAACAAAATTGGTGATGAAGAAATAATAAAAACACTAGATCAAGTAAATCTTCTAAGCGAAAAGGATAAAAAATATAGTGAGTATTCTTTAGGAATGAAACAAAAATTAGGGATAGCACAAGTATTAATGGAAAATCCAGATGTTATGATATTTGATGAACTCTTTAATGGCATAGAAGAAAAAACAGTAGAGAAGATAAGAAATATTTTATTAGAACTTAAAAATCAAAATAAAATTATTATAGTGACAAGTCATATCAAAGAAGATATAGATGTATTATCAGATGAAGTATATAAATTTGATTGTGGAAGAGTAGAGCGTGTGAAATGAAAAATGATTTAAAATTAATTATATCTCTTCTTCAAAACACAAGATTTAAAGTAACTATTATAATTCTTGCTTTACTATCCTTTATGGCATTTGGAAGTATTACTAACAAAATGACAATGGTTGACGGTATATATAATATTCTTACTTGGAATTTCTTTATAATGGTCTTACTATTTTTGTTTCTATTTAATGCATACAATATTATTACAGAAACATCAAAGAATTATTCTTTTTTAATAAGAATAAAAAACTATAAAGAATTTATTTCTAAAATTATAAAGTTTATATTTATATCTAATTTAATAATTTATCTAATTATATTATTTTTGCTACTAATTATATCAGTACTAAGAACAGGAATGAACTTACAAATAGATAGTTATGGTATTTATAATATTAATAATCTTGTGTATTTGATATTTCATATCATTAGAAGTTATATCATTTTAAATATGTTAGTAGTAATTTTAGTTAGTTTATATAAACTAGTAAAAGAAGAAATAGTAGTAATATTATCAGGCATCTTACCAATAAGTATAGTTGCATTAACTCCATTTATAAGTGAACAGAAAATAACATCAGTATTTAAATTGCCATTATACTATGGTGAATACTTTATAAAAAATAATTATGAAACATTTATATTCGAAATATGCATGTCATTATTATTTATATCTGTACTAGCATTAATATCAAAAATATTAATTGAAGTAACTTCAAAAAGAAAGATAGATTTAGCAATTTAATATACTAAATAATTAAAACAAAGAATAAACTTAATGAAAACGATAAAAACTTAGAAAATATCGTTGACATTAAGCTTTTTTAATGATATGATTATCTAGATTTCAGGTTTTCTCGTGCAGAAAACTTAAAAAAATAGTGATTTTGATACACCTGGAAATGTGTATTAAGAAAGGAGACAAATAATGCCTACAATTAATCAATTAGTAAGAAAGAGTAGAACAGACAAAACTAAGAAGAGTAAAAGTCCAGTATTAAATATTGGATACAACTCAAAAGATAAGAAGAGAACAAATAATACTTCACCACAAAAACGTGGAGTTTGTACTCGTGTATCTACTAAGACTCCTAAAAAACCAAACTCTGCTTTAAGAAAAATCGCTAGAGTTAGATTAAGTAACGGATATGAAGTTACTTGCTACATTGGTGGAGAAGGACATAACTTACAAGAACACAGCGTTGTTCTAATTAGAGGTGGACGTGTTAAAGACCTTATCGGTGTTCGTTATCATATTGTTCGTGGTACTTTAGATACTGCTGGTATTGATAAAAGACGTCAAGGAAGAAGTAAATACGGAACTAAAAAACCTAAAAATTAATAATAAATAAATTACTAATAAGAAAGGAGATAATGACATGCGTAAGAAACAAGCAATTAAGAGAGATGTTTTAGCAGATCCAATATATGGTTCTAAAATGGTTACTAAGTTAATCAATGGTATCATGCAAGATGGAAAAAAAGGAACTGCTCAAAAAATAGTAAACAATGCTCTTGACATAGTTAAAGAAAAAACAAATAAAGATCCTTTAGAAGTTTTAAATCAAGCATTCGAAAACATCAAACCATCTTTAGAAATAAAGAGTAGACGTGTAGGTGGAAGTAACTATTCAGTACCTATGGAAGTTCGTGAAGATAGAGCTAACGCTTTAATGCTTCGTTGGTTAATCCAATATGCTAAGACTAGAAATGGAAAAGGTATGGCAGAAAATTTAGCTGCTGAAATAATCGATGCTTCAAACGGAATAGGTGGAGCAGTTAAGAAACGTGAAGATACTCATAAAATGGCAGAAGCTAATAAAGCATATGCTCATTATAGATGGTAAGAAGGGAGAACACTTATGGCACGTGATGTATCGTTAGAAAAAACACGTAATTTAGGAATTATGGCTCATATAGATGCTGGTAAAACAACAACTACTGAGAGAATCCTATATTTAGGTGGAAACATTCATAAAATTGGTGAAACTCACGATGGAGCTTCTCAAATGGACTGGATGGATCAAGAAAAAGAAAGAGGTATAACAATTACAAGTGCTGCAACTACTGTACACTGGAATGGTTATAGATTCAATATAATAGATACTCCGGGACACGTAGACTTCACTATTGAAGTTGCTCGTAGTTTAAGAGTACTTGATGGTGCTGTTGCATTAATCGATGCTCAAGCTGGAGTAGAAACTCAAACTGAACAAGTTTGGAGACAAGCAAATGATTACATGGTTCCAAGAATGATTTGTGCTAACAAGATGGAAAAAATGGGAGCTGACTTTGATTACTCTATGGAATCAATTCACCATAGACTATCTGAAAAAGCTGAAGCAATCATTTTACCAATCGGAGCTGAAGATCATTTTACAGGATATGTAGATTTAGTTACAATGAAAGCTTATAAATACGATGGAACAGCTGCTCAAAATTTAGAAGAAATCGAAATTCCAGCTGACATGGTAGATAAAGCAGAAGAATCAAGAGGAAAATTAATTGAAGCTGTAGCTGATTTCTCTGATGAGTTAATGGAACAATACTTAGAAGGAAATGAAATTAGTGTTGACTTATTAAAATCAGCAATAAGAAAAGCTACATTAGCTGTTAAATTCTTCCCAGTATTATGTGCAGATGCCCTAGGAGACAAAGGTACTCGTACATTAATGGATGCAGTTATCGACTATTTACCAGCTCCAACTGATATTGCAGCTGTTAAAGGTGAAGACTTAAATGGAAAAGAAGTTGAAAGAAAAGCTAGCGATAGCGAACCATTCAGCGCACTTGCATTTAAAGTTATGAATGACCCATTCGTTGGAAACTTAACATTCTTCCGTGTATACTCTGGTGTATTAAAATCAGGAAGTTATGTAATGAACTCAACTAAGGGAGAAAAAGAAAGAATCGGACGTATTCTTCAAATGCATGCTAATCAAAGAAAAGAAATAGCAGAAGTATATGCAGGAGAAATTGCTGCTGCTGTAGGTCTTAAAGATACTACTACTGGAGATACACTTTGTGATGAAAAGAATCAAGTTATTCTTGAAAAAATGGTATTCCCAGAACCAGTTATTGAACTTGCAATTGAACCAAAATCAAAAGCTGACCAAGAAAAAATGGGCATAGCTCTTCAAAAGTTAGCTAAAGAAGACCCTTCATTTAGAGCAAAAACTGATCATGAAACTGGTCAAACTATTATCGCTGGTATGGGTGAGTTACACTTAGACGTATTAGTAGATAGAATGAAGAGAGAATTCGGTGTAGAAGCAAATGTTGGTAAACCACAAGTTGCATACAGAGAAACTCTTAAAAATGCTGCTGAATGTGAAGGTAAATACATTAAACAATCAGGTGGACGTGGACAATACGGACATGTTTGGGTTAAATTTGAACCAAATCCTGATAAGGGATATGAATTTGTTGACGAAGTAGTAGGTGGAGTTGTTCCTCGTGAATACATTCCTGTAGTTGACAAAGGATTACAAGAAGCTCTAGCTGGTGGTGTACTTGCTGGATTCCCAATGATCGATGTTAAATGTACATTATTCGATGGATCTTATCATGATGTAGACTCAAACGAAATGGCATTCAAAATCGCAGCTTCTATGGCTTTAAAAGAAGCTAAAAATAAATGTAATCCATGTATTTTAGAACCAATTATGGATGTTGAAGTAGTTGTTCCTGAAGAATTCATGGGTACAGTAATGGGAGATTTAACTGCTAGAAGAGGAAAACCTCTTGGAAATGAATCTCGTGGTAGAGACATAAGCATTAAAGCTATGGTTCCACTATCTGAAATGTTCGGTTACATGACAGTTCTTAGAAGTAACACTCAAGGACGTGGTACTTATACAATGATCTTCGATCACTATGAAGAAGTACCTAGAAGTATAGCTGAAGATATTATTAAGAAAAATGGTGTACAATAATTAAAGTACACTTTTGCCAATTTTGTTTATTTAGACTTGAAATATTTTCAAGTATTAGATAAAATATATTTATGATGTAAAAAAGGAGGAAAATAAAATGGCAAAACAAAAATTTGATCGTTCAAAAGAACATGTTAATATTGGTACTATTGGACACGTTGACCATGGTAAAACAACATTAACAGCTGCAATTACTAAATACTTCGGAGAATTTATGGCTTATGACCAAATCGATAAAGCTCCAGAAGAAAAAGCAAGAGGTATTACTATTAATACTGCTCACGTTGAATATAGTACTGACAAACGTCACTATGCTCACGTTGACTGTCCAGGACATGCTGATTACGTTAAAAACATGATCACAGGTGCTGCTCAAATGGATGGTGCTATCCTAGTTGTTAGTGCAACAGATGGACCAATGCCTCAAACTCGTGAACACATCTTATTATCACGTCAAGTTGGTGTACCAAAAATGGTAGTATTCATCAATAAATGTGATATGGTTGATGATCCTGAGTTATTAGACTTAGTAGAAATGGAAGTAAGAGAATTACTTACTGAATACGGATATGACGGAGACAATACTCCAGTTATTCGTGGATCTGCTCTTAAGGCTCTTGAAGGAGAAGATAAATGGGTACAACCTATTAAAGATCTTATGGCTGCAGTTGATACATGGATCGATACTCCAGCAAGAGATACTGATAAACCATTCTTAATGAGCATTGAAGATGTATTTACTATCACAGGACGTGGAACTGTTGTTACAGGTCGTGTTGAAAGAGGTAAATTAAATCTTAACGATGAAGTTGAAATCGTTGGTTTAAAAGACACTAGAAAAACAGTAGTTACTGGAATCGAAATGTTCAGAAAATCATTAGATTACGCTGAAGCTGGAGATAACGCAGGAGTTTTACTTCGTGGTATTAACAGAGAAGATGTTGAAAGAGGACAAATCTTATGTAAACCAGGAAGCATTACACCACATAAGAAATTTAAAGCTAGCGTTTACGTTCTTTCTAAAGAAGAAGGTGGACGTCATACTCCATTCTTTAGTAACTATAGACCTCAATTCTACTTCAGAACAACTGATGTTACAGGTGTAATTACATTACCAGAAGGTACTGAAATGGTTATGCCAGGTGACAACGTTGATATGACAGTTGAGTTAATTGCTCCAATTGCTATTGAAAACGGAACTAACTTCTCAATTCGTGAAGGTGGTAGAACAGTTGGTGCTGGTGTAGTTTCTGAAGTTATCGAATAGTTTTAGAAACATTAAACTCTAGAGAAATCTAGAGTTTTTTTGTGTTATTTGACTAATTGTATCATTTATGATATAATACAACATATTATGAGGGGGTGCTTATGGAAGAAAACGAGAACATTTTAGAAAATGAAAATAAAAAATCAAAAAATGGTAAGAAAGCAATAGGAATAATTCTTGGTGCTGCTGCTACTGCTAATGCTGTAGCAGATGTAACTAAATATATCATTTCAAGTAGAGTAGAAAGAACAACTGATGGAACTGAAGAAAATACAGTTGGTTATGAAGGATACAATAATAGATTTAACACAAAAGTACATTCAAATAACTTTGTTGTTTTACATGTAAGTGAGAAAACTTTTAATGATATTACTGGTTTAAGAAATACATTAAATCAATGTAAAGACAGAAATATCTCAGTAAGTATCGTATTAGATACAAAAGCAGAAAATTTAGCAAAAATGTATAAAGACATAGATTTTTTACAAGCCGTATTAAAACAATATAGTATAGAAATGCCAGTATACTGTAATATAGATAACATCATGAATAATAAAAAATTAAATAATGCTGAAAAAACTGCATTAATTGAAGCATTTTTAGACAAAGCAACTAGAAGTAATCTTTATGTTGGATTATATGGAACAGATACTAATCTAAGTGATTGTAATGAATTTATAACAAAAATAAGTGAATACGATACATTCTTAATTCAAGATAATGAAACTATTAGATATCAAGGAACACATAATATTACTAAAGACTTAGAAGGTAATATTAGCGCTACTGTAGATTTATCTAGTACTATCGCAGAATCTAATTTAAATTCTTCATCATCTTTAGTATATTCATCAAATTATATAGTTACTGAAGGTGAAACAATACATTCAATCGCACTAAAATGTGGCTTAAGTGAAAACGATTTAATAAAATATAATGGTAATAAAAAGACAGTAGAAGTAGGGGACAAATTATTTATTCCTAACTTATATATGACTATTAATGAAGAAACAAAAGAAGTAAAATATAACTTTGCTATCGCAAGAGGTATAGATATATCTAACTATCAATATAATATAGATTGGGAAAGAGTAGCTGAAACTTCAGACTATGTAATAGTTGAAGTAGCAAGAGATGATAGTGACTATAAAAATAATGATGGTTATTATTTAGAATCAGCTATAGAACAAATAAAAGGAACTAAATCCCAAGATTTAGATTTAGGATTATATTTCTGTGTTTATAAAGATATGGATACAAGTACATATGAAGAGAGAATGGAATCATATTTAACAAAGTTAGATAATGAATTAAGAGAAAATAGTGTTAATATGGAAAAAAGTAATGTACCAGTATTCTTAGACTTTGAAGTATATAGTGAAAATAATGATTATTATGAATTAATGCAAACATTTGAAAAGGTTTGCGCTTCTCACGGATATACAAAAATTGGTATTTATGGAAATGGAAGTACATTAAATTCAATTTGTGAAAACATGCAAAGTAAACATGGATTAGTCCTTAAAAATACAGATTATTATGTATGGAAAGCAGGGGGACCTCAATATTCAGGAAATGAACACTCTGATACTGGATTAACTTTAGAAGAGTTACAAGAACAAAAAAGTGAATCAACTCCTAACTTTACAGTAGATATGCAACAAGTTACAAATGTATGTACTAATACAGGAGCAGGTAATAGTATGAACCATTGTGATGTAAGTTACCTTTATGATGAAGAAATTTTCGGACATAGATACAAAGAAGATGAAACAAGTGAAGTAATGGAAGTAGATTTAAATAACTATAGAAATATTCCAGTAGATACAATTGTTTCAGGAGCATTAAATACTGTAACTGGTTTAACTGCATTATGTTACGCAGCATTAGGATTAAAAACATTAGGTAAAAAGTTAAAACAAAAACATAAAGAAAGAATAATTAAACAAACATTAGAAAAATAAAGAGGTTTAAAATTAAACCTCTTTGGTTCTAGATAATCTAGTGGGGAGCTAATTTTACAAAAGTCTAAATAAAATAAGG
>CAVDFY010000099.1:0-5644 GCA_963607925.1 bacterium | reverse complement strand
ATATGATGAAGAATGGATTATTAAAAGAATTAAAGGAATACAAGATAGAAAGAAACTAACTGATGTGTGGAAAGAAGGAGGAGTAAATGAAGAAATAGAGTTTGCTATATTAACAAATGATATTTATAAAGAATGGTCAGGAATGACAGCAAATGAATATAAGGAATTTAAAGGACTAAAGAAAGAATCATTAAGAGATAATATGACAGATATTGAAGTAGTGCTTGCTGATTTAGGAGAAATTACTACAAAAGAACTAGCAAAGTAACGGTTTAGAACAAAATAAAATAATTGCTAAACTGGGTGGTCATACTTCTAAAGTAGCACGTGAGGATATAGAAAAGAATTCAGGACAAAATATTTTAAGTGATGGAAATATATTGAATTCTAAATATATTCAAGATAGAGAACTGAAATAAATAATATATAGTATTATAAACTTATTATCTATGTTAAAATAATAATGGTGAAGATAATGATAAAAAAATATGAAAAATTATTAAATTTAGATAATACAATAGCTAAGGATTTGTTTGATAAAGTAGAATATCCTTGGGAAGTATTACCTGAAATTAAAAATTATATATTAGAAATAATTCCTACTTTGGGAAGTGAATATATAAAATTAAAAGAGAATGTTTATGTTCATAAAAGTGTTCAAGTTGATGAGAGTGCTCATATAGATGGACCTACTATTATTGGTGAAAATAGTGTAATAAGACATTCTGCGTACATTAGAGGTTCTGTTATAATTGGTAAAGATTGTGTTATAGGAAATTCTACTGAAGTTAAAAATTCTATTCTTTTTGATGGTGTAGATTGTCCTCATTTTAATTATGTTGGAGATTCTGTTTTGGGAGAAAATGCTCATACTGGATCAGGTGTAATACTATCTAATGTAAGAAATGATAAAAAGAATGTAAGAGTGGAAGCAATAGAAACTAATTTAAGAAAGATGGGAGCTATAGTTGGAAGCGATGTAGAGATAGGATGCAATAGTGTAGTGTGTCCTGGCACTATAATAGGAAAAAATAGTAGTATATATCCACTTACAATGGTAAGAGGTGTAATACCTGAAAATGTTATAGTAAAATCTATGAATAATATAATAAATAAAAAGTAATTATGTTATAATGAATGAGGTGAAATATTATGATTCTTAGTATATGTTCTAATCCTGAAGTATTAGAAGTTATGAGAATAATTAATATGGTTACATTAATTATTAAAATTGCGGTTCCTATATTATTAATTTTAACGGGTATGATAAAGCTTATGAATACGATTAAGGTGGGTAATGATGATTTACTTGTTAAAGCTAAAAAACAGCTTATAAGTAACTCTATTGCTGCCATAGTTATATTTTTAATCCCAACTCTTGTTAATGTAATTGTTAAAATAAGTGATACTAATAATGAATATAGAGATTGCTTATATGCCAATACTGAAATTATTAGTAATGCATATGTTTCTAGAGCTGAAGAACTATTGAGTTCTGCTGAAAAATCTAAAATTTATAATGATTATTATGCTGCTAAAGATGCAGTTTCTAAAATTAAAGATGAAAATGAAAGAGCTAGTTTAGAAGAAAGATTAGAAAATTTATATAAAGATGTAAAAAATAATATAGATAAAAATAATAATGAAAATGGAAATAACGAAAATGGTAATAGTGGTTCTAACACAAATACTGGAAATAATTTGAATATAAGTGCTGGTTCATATGAGTATACTGGAGTAGGAAATATTACTAAATATACTTTATTTGTACCAAAAAATGCTAAAGAAAATATGTCATTAATAGTTATGTTACCTGCTAGTAACGGAGACTATAGTGCTGCTGTAAATGAATTTAAAAATATGAAACTCGAAAATGATATAGCATTTATGATGGTTGTTTATCCTAGCAACAATTATTCTACACAAGCATATAGTGATATTAAAGCCACTGCTGATTTAGTTGTTAACAAATATAAAATAAATAAAAATAAAATTGGTGCTTCTGGATTTAGTTCTAGTGGGACATATGTTTATCATTTAGTAGTAAATAATCAAGGATATTTTCATAGCATGGTTCCTATAAGTTCTGGAGTAAGTGCAAGTGATAAAGTTTTAAAAGATAATTTAGATTATCTAAAAACATTGAATATTAAAGGTTATGGAGAAAATGGTGGAGCATATGATGCAAATGGTAAAAAATGTGCTGGATGGACTAATTGGTCACCATCTAATTCAATGACAAGTGCATTTAATGCTTTGGGTAAATCAAATAATTTTGTTAATCTTGGCAAAATGTGTCATAGTAATGTAAGAAGTTATGTTTTAAATTTAGATGAAAATAATAATAATCGTTCTGATTATATAGAATGGTTTACTAAATAAAAGTATTATTTAAAAGTAATACTTTTTTTGTAAAGTTTTGAAATATTTTTCATATATATTGACAAGTGAGTAGTTATTCAACTATAATATAAATAGTTGAAAGGATATTCAACTAAAGGAGTTATTATGTCAAAGAATGAGTTTACTTGTGATTGTAATATAATACATGAAGATGCAGTTCATAATGTTAAAAAAAATATGCCAAATGAAAATACATTTAATAATTTAGCAGATTTATTTAAATTAATAGGTGATACTACTAGATGTAGAATATTATTTGCTTTAGATGAAAATGAAATGTGTGTTTGTGATATTGCTAATGTACTTAGTATGACTAAGTCTGCTGTTTCTCATCAACTTGCTACTTTAAGAAGAAGTGGAATAGTTAGATGTAGAAAGAGTGGTAAGGAAGTATATTATACACTCGATGATGATCATATAGTAAAACTGTTTGAAATAGGACTTCAACATATAAAACATAGATGTTAGAAAGAAGGAAATATGAAAAATTATAAGTTTAAAATTGAGGGGTTAGATTGTGCTAATTGTGCTAATGAATTAGAAAGTGAACTTAGAGAGTTAGATTTAATAAATAATGTTAGTATAAGTTTTATGACTGAAAAATTATCTTTTGATTGTGAAGAAGAAAATATAGATGAAGCATTAAAAGAAATAAAAAAAGTTTTTAAAAAAGAAGAACCTGATGTTTCTATTGAGGAAATGTAATGAATAAAAAGATGAAAAAACAACTACATAGAATTATAATATCTGGAATTATGTTATTATTTTCTATGCTAGTTAGTATTAATGTTAAATATATAAATAATATTATATTTATTATTGCATACTTTATAATTGGTTATGATATTTTATTAAAAGCATTTAGAAATATAAAACGTGGAAAAGTATTTGATGAAAATTTTTTGATGGCAGTTGCTACTATAGGTGCTTTATGTATAGGTAATATACCTGAAGCAGTTAGTGTTATGTTATTTTATCAAGTTGGTGAATTATTTCAAAGTTATGCTGTTAATAAGAGTAGAAAATCAGTTGCTGCTTTAATGGATATTAGACCTGATTATGCTAATGTAATACGTAATGATAAACATATTAAAGTAGATCCAAATGAAGTAAATATAGAAGAAATAATATTGGTTAAACCAGGTGAAAAAATTCCACTTGATGGAATTATAGTTGATGGAAATTCAATGCTTAATACTCTTGCTCTTACTGGTGAAGCAGTTCCAAGAAGTGTTAAAAAAGGTGATGAAGTTCTTAGTGGATGTGTAAATAATGAAGGTATATTAAAAATAAAAGTTACTAAGAAGTTTGGAGAATCAACAGTTAGCAAAATATTAGAACTAGTAGAAAATGCGAGTAGTAGAAAGTCTAGTTCAGAAGCATTTATTACTAAATTTGCCAAGTACTATACTCCTATAGTTTGTGCAATAGCTTTAGTGCTTGCAATACTTCCTCCATTAATATTAAATCAACCATTTAATACTTGGATATATAGAGCATTATCATTTTTAGTAGTTTCATGTCCATGTGCTTTAGTAGTTTCAATTCCACTTAGTTTCTTTGGTGGAATAGGTGCCTCTTCAAGTATAGGAGTACTTGTTAAAGGTAGCAATTATCTAGAAGCACTTTCTAATGCTGAAATAGTTGTTTGTGATAAAACTGGTACATTAACAGAAGGCGTTTTTAAAGTTCAAAAGATAGAAGCTATATCTATTAGCGATGAAGAATTATTAAAGTATGCTGCTTATGCTGAAAGTTTTTCTAATCATCCAATTGCATTATCTTTAAAAGATGCATATAGTAAAAAAATAGATAATAAGAAAATTACTGATACTAAGGAAATATCCGGAAAAGGCGTACAAGCAAAAATAGATGGAAAAGAAGTTTTGGTTGGAAATGAAAAACTATTAAAAGAAAAAAATATTGAGTTTAATAAATCTAAAGATATTGGTACTATAGTATATGTTGTTATAGATAATAAATACTGTGGTTATATAGTTATTTCAGATAAAATAAAAGAAGATTCATATAAAGCAGTTACTTTATTAAAAGATAATAATGTTAAAAAAATAGTCATGCTTACAGGAGATAAAACTGATATAAGTAGAGAAGTAAGTGAAGAATTAAAACTTGATGAATTTCATAGTGAATTGTTGCCTCAAGATAAAGTTAAAAAAGTTGAAAAGTTAATGTTAGAAAAATCTAATGATGGTAAGCTTTTATTTATAGGTGATGGTATAAATGATGCTCCTGTACTTGCTTTATCAGATATAGGTGTTGCGATGGGTGGTCTTGGAAGTGATGCTGCTATTGAAGCTGCTGATATAGTAATTATGACTGATGAACCATCTAAAATTGCTGAAGCAATTAAAATATCTCATAAGACAATGAGAATTGTAAAAGAAAATATAGTATTTGCTATAACTGTTAAAATAGCAGTACTTGTATTATCTGCACTTGGAATTGTTACTATGTGGGCTGCAGTATTTGCTGATGTTGGCGTTTCAGTAATAGCAATCTTAAATGCACTTAGAATTTTAAAGGTAGATAAATAATTTACTTTATGTTTAGCGCTGCTAAAGCAACTACTGGATATGCAAAAGATGATGCAACTGCAGCTAAGTTTAATGATAGTAGTGTTACTAAAATACCAAGTACACTTAAATTTACTGTTAAATAAAAAGTACTAAATGATATGAACCTCGTTTCTTGGACATAGGAAACGAGGTTTTTATATGTCAAAATTAACTTATGAAGATAAAATAAATATATATAGTAGTAAAAAGAATGGAATATCAACAATACAACTATCTAATAAATATAAAGTTGGAAAAATAACAATAAAGTATATTTATAGATTAATTGAAGTACATGGTTATAATGTTTTAAGAACAACTAAAAATAAATATTATTCACCATCTCAAAAAGAAAAAATTATTAATCGTGTATTATTAAATAATGAATCAATAACTTCGGTGTCTATTGATGAAGGATTGTTAAATACTGGAATTCTTGCTAATTGGATAAAAAAATATAAAGAAAATTGTTATAATATAGTTGAACGAAAGCGAGGTCGGCCAACTATGTCAAAAGTAACAAGAAAAATAGATAATGAGACAAAAGATGAAACAATAAAACGCTTACAAGAGGAAAAATTATATTTAAAGGCGGAGCTAGAATACTCAGAAAAATTGAGAGCCGTTGTTCAAGCAAGGAAGAATCAACAACAGAAGAAAAAGTA
>CAVDFY010000098.1:3997-11845 GCA_963607925.1 bacterium | reverse complement strand
TCCCTACACCACTATAATATAATGGTATACTAATAGCAATTCCTTCTGGTATATTATGAAGCATAATCGCAATACAAAGTTTAATTCCTATATTAACATTAGTAACAGCACCAATAAATACAGCTATCCCTTCAGGAAAATTATGTAAAATTAAAGATATCATACTAAGAACACCAATCTTATATAAAGAAGAATTATTATTACTTATTTTATCATTAATTATTCTTACACTTTGATATCCAAGCAAAAAAATTAAAGCAAATATGAGAAATCCAAAATATATTCCATAATTATTAATAATTACTGAAAAACTAGATGGTATAAGATCAAAAATAGAAATGAATGTCATTATGCCTAATGAAAAAGCAAGAGAAAAAACTATAAACTCCCCTACTTTCTTTATCTTTAAAAAAATAAATAGACTTCCTAATACTGTAGAAAGTCCAGCAATAAAAGATAAAATTAATGGAAATATTCTACTATTCATATTTAATAATATTTTAATAAAATATATTTATTCTTAAACTAAGCCAATTATTTCCATAAAAGGAATACATATTAAAGTGCTTCTTTGCCATAATAATAACAGGTGGTGATTAAAGTGGCTAACGCTAGAAATAATTCTAGATGTAAATCTAATGCTAGAAACAATGCAAGTTCTAGAGCAAGATCAAACGCTAGAAGTAATGCAAGAAGCAATTCTAGATGTAAATCAAATTCTAGAAGTCGCTAGTATGCATGGGAAAGATATTCTATTTTGAATATCTTTTTTTATGTGATATAATCAATATGATAGGATGTGTCATATGAAGAAAACATTACCATATATTTTACTTATTATGTTTTTAATATGTTTTGTTGCTTCGTATTATGGTTTTAAATACAGAAATCATTATACACCAGCAATACCATCAGTAACAGCAGTAAAAATAAGTGATAATGTAGTCGAAGTAAAATACGAAGTTGAAGAATATAAAAAAGATAAAGATATGTTTTGTCTTAAAAAACTATCAAATGAAGATATTCAAAATGATGACACATGGACAAAAGCTCAAAATAATAAATGCAATTTTATTATAGATGATAACACATATAATTTTTATTTAAGAAATAATTATGGTACAGTAATAAAAATCAGTGAAGCAAGTGATTTAGGAAATATATTAAAATTAACTTTAGATAAAGAAAAAATATATTTAGCAATTAAAGGAACACACACACCTACTCTTACAATCAGTTCAGTAGGATATGCGGATAAAACAATAAAATGGACAAGCGAAAATGACAATATAGCAACCATAGATGAAAATGGTACAATAAAAGGCATTAAAAAAGGAAATACAAAAGTTACTGCCAAAGTAATGGATAAAGAAATATCAATAGATGTAGTTGTAACAGATTTAATAACTGTTAGACCAAAATCTTTTAATAACAAAAAGAAATACTTAAGCTGTAATAAATATACTGAAGAAGATAACAATTTATTAGATGAAATACTTAAAGATAGAATTGATACTGTTGGCTATAAAACAAGAGCTGGCGCAGTCGAAGCCGCAAGATTTCTAGCTTTAGAGTTTCCTTATAAAATTAAATATTTTTCAGAAAATGGACGCATGGGAGAAAGAACATACAAAGTGGATGGCGAAGGAAGATATTATCATGAAGGGCTATATCTTCATAGTAGTAGATATAAAAACATAAAATATAAAGCAGAAGGCCCTAAAACATGGGGATGTACCATGTATAATAGAGTTTCACATAATAGAAGCGCTAATGGTCTTGACTGTAGTGGATTTATAACATGGGTATTAGTAAATGGTGGATTTGATCCAGGAGATGTTGGAGCTGGAGTAAGTCCAGGAATAAAAGACTTAACTGATTATGGAGAAAAAACAATATTCAATGCAAAAATAATTGAATCTGGTAAAGTAAAAGTTGGAGATTTATTAAGTTCAACAGGCCCGGGTGGTGGTCATATCGCAATGATAGTCGGAGAAGATAGCGAATACTATTATGTTGCAGAAAGTTTATGGACTTCACCAAATGTAGGAGTTGTTATATTACCCTACTCTAAGAAAAATTTATTTAAAAGATATTACTACGTAATGCTTATGGATTCATATTACAAAGAAGATGGAAAACTTACAAAATTATGGTACTGAGGTGAATAATGAAGAAAAGAAAAAAAATAAGTAAATATTATAATTCTAGGAATACAAAACAAAGAAAAAGAAAAAGAAGATACAAGTTTAAACCACCTTTTTATATATTAATAATACTATTAATTGTATTAGCTATATATATATTAACTGATCTTAAAGAGAATGTATTTTTTAAAATAAATTATGTTAAAGAAGTAACAGTCACAAACAATGAATTTAAGATACTTTTAAAGAAAAATAGTGATTATTCATGTATTCTTACATCCGATGATAAAATACCCGAATTAAACGATAAAAACTGGGTTAAATCAGATAATAATATATGTTCAATCAAATATAATAAAGACTATAATAAATTATATATAAAAAATAATGAAAAAATAATATATAAAAACTATTATTTAAGTTACTTTAAACTAAACAAAACAAAATTATATTTACCATACAATACAGAATACAATTTACCAATAACATATATTGGAAACGAAAATAATATAAAAGTCACAGTAGATGATGAATATGTAACATTAAGTGATTTAAAAATTAAAGCTATAAAAAGTGGTACATCTACTATAAAAGTTAAAGCATTAAATGAAGAATACACAATTGAAGTAATTACATCAAAATATTATGTAGATACAACAAAATTAACAGGTAAAAAAGCTGTATCTTGTAATCAAGTATCAAAAGAAGAAAATGATTTACTAGATGAAATTTTAAAAGGAAAAATAGAAGAAGTTGGTTATAAAACAAGAGCCGGAGTTGTAGAAGCAGCAAGATTTTTAACCCTACACTTTCCATATAAAATTGAATATTTTTATGAAAATGGTAGACTTGGAACTAACGCAGTAGATGGTGAAGGAAGATATTATCACAAAGGTTTATATTTAAATAGCAGCAGATATTCATCAATTAGCAAATCTAAGAACGGCCCTAAAGCATGGGGATGTAGTTTATATAGTACACCAGTAAAAAGGAATGATAGTAACGGACTTGATTGTAGTGGATTTGTAAGCTGGGCACTGCTTAATGGTGGGTTTAATAGTGGCGACTTAGGAGCAGGATTTACAAGTACTAAAAATCTAACAGATTTAGGAGATCTCAAAAAGGTAACATCTTCATTAATCAAATCAAACAAAATAAAAGCCGGAGATTTAGTACATAATTACGAAGCAACTGGTCACATAGGTATAATTATTGGAGTCGATAATGATAATTATTATGTAGCACAAGCTATATGGTATGATGACAACGGAGTTACGGTAACAAAAGTATCAAAATCATATATGCCTACTAAATTCCCACATGTAGTACTTATGGATGATTATTATAAGAGTGATGGCAAATACACAGAAATGTGGTAAAGAAAAAAGAGGATTTCCTCTTTTATTATGTCTTATTCTTCTCTTAAAACAGCTCCACACATTTTATTTAATGTCCTAATAATAGCATCTAATTTAGTATTAATTTCTTCACTAGTTAAAGTAGTATCTCCTGAATCAAAAGTAACTCTAAGCATTATAGATTTCTTTCCTTCAGGTATTTGATTACCTCTATATTCTTCAATAAATTTAATACTGCTAGCTTTAGATCTAATATATTTAGTCATTTCACTCCAAGTAATATTTTCATCTACTATTAAAGATAAATCTTTTTCTACAGATGGAAGAACTGGAATATGTTTAAACTTATTAGTTCTTGATTCTAGTGGAACAAACATATCACTATCAATTTCAAATATAGCCACATTTGTTCTCTTAATTTTAGCATCATTCATAGTTTTAACACTTAGAAGTCCCACATATCCAACTACTTCATCATCTAATTTAATAGCTAAATATGCATTAATATCAGCCCAACTTGGTTTCTCACATTCAGTAGTAAAGGTTAATTCTTTCATATGAGTATAACCAGAAATATTTTCAATAACACCTTTTAACTCATAGAATATTTCTTTAGGATTACTACCAACTATAGATCCAGTTAATAATTTTTTATGAATTGGTAATGTTTCATCTTCACTTGATTCATGGTATTCACCCTTAATAAATACTTGAGCCATTTCAAACATCTTAAAGTTATCAAAATATCTTAAGTTTTTACTTATAGCCTCTAACATACCAGGAATTAAAGAACTTCTTAAATATGCTTCTTCTGGTGAAGGTGGTGTTGCTAATTTAACACTATTATTTTTATCAATAGATGTAGCATTAATATATTTTTCATTAATCCAAGGATATGTAAATATTTCATAGAATCCGCATCTACTAGATAAATATTCTTTTATTCTAGTTTCAAGTAACACATTATTTTGAAGTACAGCATGATCAAAACTGATTGTAAGTGGTTGTGCTTCAAAACTTTCAAAACTTAAAAGTCTAGCAATGTCTCCCATAACATCATCTTTTAAAGATACATCTCCAGTACTTCTATATGTTGGAACTACTACACTATATGTACCATTTTTATACTTAACTTCATAGCCAAGACGAGTAAGAACACGAGTAATAGTTTCTCTATCAATCTTTTTACCAAGTCTTGTATCTAAGAATTCTTCAGTAACATCTATTTTTTCGTTTTTAGTTTCAACTGGATAAACATCATTATAAGCAACTACTTTTGATTCTGGGAATATTTCTTTAAATAAAGCAAGTGCTAGATTTAATCCTTCATCAACTCTTTGTGTATCAATATTTTTTTCATAACGAATTGATGCATCAGTTTTTTCATCAAATCTTTTACCAGTTTTACGAATAGTTTTAGCTGTGAAGTTAGCAACCTCAAGTACTACACCTGTAGTTTCAGGAAGGATTGAATCCTTTTTACCACCACGAATACCAGCAAGTGCCATCGCATCATTTACATCACTAATTACTAAGTCATCAGTAGTAAGTTCTATAGAGTTATTATCAAGTAATAATAATTCTTCACCTTCACGAGCATTTCTAACTATAATTTTATTTCCATCTACATGTGTCTTATCAAAAGCATGTAATGGTTGACCAACAGCCATCATAACATAATTAGTGATATCAACTATTGCATTAATTGGTCTCATACCACCTTTAATTATCGCTGATTGCATCCATAATGGACTTCTTTTTTCATATACATTATCTATTTCTACAGCAATATATCTTTGACATTTAATAGTATCTTCTATTTCAACATCATATTTTGGTAATTTACTATCTATTTCTACCTTTTCTATTGGTTTTAAATCAACATCATAAATTGCACTAAGTTCACGAGCAATACCATAATGTCCCCATAAATCCGGTCTATTAGTAAGTGATTTATTATCTATTTCAAGTACAACATCTTTCATATCAATAATTTCTGTTATACTTTGTCCTGGATAACAATCAATACCAGCTAAATCAACAATTTCATCTGCTTCTTTAGCAGGAAATATATTTTCTAAGTAAACTTCTTCAGCACCACAAATCATACCATATGAATCAACTCCACGAACCTTTGAGTCTTTAATTTTCATAAGTTCACTTTCACCATGCCAATAAACTTCAGCACCTGGTTTACATACAACAACCATTTCATTTGGATATAAATTAGATCCACCACATACAATTTGTCTTGGTTCATCTTCACCTATATCAACTTTACAAACTTTTAATTTATCAGCATTAGGGTGTTCATTAACTTCAAGAACTTTACCAACTATAATATCATGAAATTTTTCTTCAGTATTTTCATATCCTTCAACTTCAACAGTTCTTAAAGTTAGATCAGTAGCCATTTGTTTTGTAGTTATATTTTCAGGTAAATCTACATATTTTTTTACCCAATTTAATGATACTTTCATACTTTCTTACCTCCTACTTAAATTGACTTAAGAATCTTAAGTCTGCACTATGGAATAGTCTTACATCATCTACGCCATATCTCATCATAACAAGTCTATCAAGACCTATATTAATATAGAACCCTGTCCATTCTTCAGGATCTAAGTTAGCACTCTTAAGTACATTTGGATGTATTACACCACCTGGCATAACCTCAATCCAACCATTGTGATTGCATACTTTGCATCCTTTACCACCACAAACTAAACATTCCATATCTATTTCATATCCTGGTTCAGTAAATGGGAAGAATCCTTCTCTCATACGAATATTAATTTTTCTTCCAAATACTTTTTCAAGTATAGTTTGAATCATTACAATTCCTTCAGAGAATGATATATTTTTATCAACTATTAAAGCTTCATATTGGAAGAATGCACGTTCATGTCTAGCATCAGTGTTTTCATTTCTATAAACTCTACCTGGATATACAAATCTAGCTGGAGCTCCATGTTTAAGTAAATATCTAACACTTCCACCAGTTAAATGTGGTCTTAAACAAAGTCTATCGCATCCATTTTTATCTTCAGTTCCTTCTACCCAGAAAGTGTCCATTGATTGACGAGCTGGATGATCTTCTGGGAAATTTAAGTTATCAAATGCATATTTTTCACTACTTATATCATCTTCACTATATACTTCAAAACCAAGTGATAAGAATGCTTGATTTAAGTCATAACACATTTGAGTTATTGGATGTAAAGCTCCTCCTCTTATTTCAGTACCTGGTAAAGTTAAATCCATAGGACTTTCTAAAACACTTTGAAGTGAAACTAATTCATCTTGTTTCTTTTGATTAGCTTCTGCTACTACTTTTTTAATTTCAGTAGTAATCATACCAATCTCTCTTCTTTCATCTGGTTCTAAAGAACCCATAGACTTCATTATTTCAGTAAGTTCACTTTTTTTACCAGTTAATTCTTTCATAACTTCTTGAAGTTCAAGAGTAGTTTTACAATCATTAATTTTCTTTAAACTATTATCTTTAATTTGTTCTAATTTTTCTTTCATATTAGCTTCCTTTCTTGTATAAAAAAATAGTGTTCATCCATAAAGGACGAATCACTATTAAATCCGCGGTACCACCTTTGTTCTAAATACTTAGCACTCTATAGAATAACGCTCATCACGATTTGACTCAGTTATTGAAATTCATAAATATAGTTTTCTAAAATAGCTTTCAGTCAGTGGCTATTATTTCCTGTATAGAGTACTATATCACTACTGTAGTAACCTCTTCGTCAACAAAACTGATTAAATTATACATCTTATTTTTATAATTGTCAAACTATTCTGTTCTAAGTGCTTCAACTGGATCTTTATGATTTGCCATTCTAGCAGGTATTATTCCAGCAACTAAAGTAATAATAACACTTAATATGATTAATAGAATTGCTCCGATAAATGATAAGTAATATAAATTAAATAACTTTCTTGTTTTTGATAAACATAAAATCAAAATAGCAATGAAAAACCAAAAGAATATACCAGAAGATAATATTCCAAAATAATGAGAAAAAGTTTTACCGGATGTATCACTATATTTTGAAAAAACAACTATTATAATTTCAAATACTATCATTGCAAATATTTTTTATTTGTCTTTCGTATCATTCTCCTACCAATTACAGGAATATCCTTATTTTATAAATCATTTTTATTACTTTTTATTTCATTAACTAAATCTTTAATTGTATATTTAATATTTCTTGTTTGGTAATCTAAATCCTTTTTTGCTTTAGCATTTGTAAAGTTAGCATTGGCCTTTAATGTATACAATGAATATTTAGTAAATAACGGTGTTTTTTTTCTAAGTCTATAAT
>CAVDFY010000098.1:0-3987 GCA_963607925.1 bacterium | reverse complement strand
GCATTAATAATGCCTTTAGCGACATCTCTTACATCGACAAAGTCATATCCACCTTCAGTTACCGAAGGAACTTTTTCATTTAAGATTTTTTTGATTAAAACTGTCATATTAGTATTGGTAAAATCATTTACCCCTAATAGACCTGACGGAAAAACAACACAAGCATTTAAATTATTGTTTCTAGCTTCATTAAACACATACTTTGTCATTTCAGCTTTAGTCTTTGCATACAAACCAACAATTTTATTTGGATTAAAACTTGCATTTTCATCCATTACCTCATGATTTGGTTTTTCTTCTATTGCATGTACACTGCTAACATAAATTAGTTTAGCTTTTATTTCTTTGGTTTTTTGAATTATATTTTTAGTTCCTTGTACATTAACTTGATATACTCTTTCGTTATATTTACTATCAAGGTATACTATTGAAGCACAATGAATAACATAAATGTTCGCTTTTTCTTTAATCTTTTGATCTATATTAAATATATCTTCCATTGTTTCTAGTTTCGTTACATCACCATAAAATTTTTTACATTTAAGCCCTTTTAGAGCATCTGTTTTATCATTAGGTAGAATTAATGCTCTTATTTCGTTCTTATTATCTTTTTCAAGTAATCTTACAATATTGTTTCCAAGAAAACCATTAGCTCCCGTTATTATATAAATATTTTTCATATAGTTCACCATTATTTCTTTATAAAGTTTTCTTTTCCTTGTTTACATTTAGGACACGCAAAGTTTTCTGGAAGATCTTCTCCATCATATATATATCCACACAATGTGCATACCCAAGCAGTTTTATTATCTTTAGTTGTTATTTTAATTAATTCCTCTTTATGTTCTTGATAATAATGATATGTCATAACTTCATCATCACTAGTTATATCGCCTTCAAACATTTGACCAAAAAATACTGTATGAGTTTCATTTTCAACAAAGCCTTCCACATCACATATTAAATAACCTAAAGTATTACTAATAATGTTTATTCCGTCAATTTCTCTATATTCTATTTCCTTAAATTTATTAATTTCTCTACTAGATTTAAATCCAAATATTTCTATAATTTTTGAATTAACTTTTTTCCCAATAATTGACAAGGCAAATTTTTGATTTGACTTAATTAATTGATTAGTAAAATTCTTTTTATTTACTGACACTATGATAGTAGGTTTTTCTCCTTTTCCTACTTGAGCAACAGCATCAACTATACAGCCTCCACCTTTAGTTGTTATAACATACATTCCGTGTGCTATTTTTGATGTTACATCTACATTTCTCATTAGTTCCTCCTATCCTTAAAGAATCTTTCTATTTCTATTATTGCTTCTTCCTTGCTGCCAGAACCATGAATTACATTAATACTTTTATCAGTGCCATATTTTCCCCTTATTGTTTCGGGCCCTGCAATCCTACTATCAGTTGGCCCTATCAACTTTCTAAATCTTTCAACTATGTTATCCCCTTCTAAAAGTAAAATTGCTACTTTATCAGAAGTCATATAGTCAACAAGCTCTGGAAAAAATGGTTTATCTATCAAATGGGCATAATGCTCTTTTAAGATTTCCTTATCCAAATACTTCAGATAAAAATCTTTAATAGTAAATCTTTCATTGTAAATGGCCTCTATAATTTCATCTAAATACACCATTCCATCTGGCTTTACAATAGCAAGTGTCCTTTCTTTGTTATTTGTTTTCATTCAAACCTCCTTCCAATCTTACTTGGTTTTAAAACTATTAATTATTAAATCTTGCTTATTTTTCATTGAACTAAGATTTTCTTCACAATAACCCTTTCCTCTTTTATCTCCATCATGGTATTCTTACACGGATAATCTACATGATAATCTAGTAATTTGGTTCATGAATTCATTCTTCGAAAAGAAGAACATAACAATTATACGTGTTATAATCTCATTCTATCTCAACTCCATTATATCACATTTCTACCGATTTCAGTAAATTTCATATCAATACTTTAAATATTTTTCTCATTTTCAAAATTTTTTGAAATCAAGAGATTTTTTTATTATTTTTTTGATATAATTACACATAGACAAAGGAGGCCATAATATGTCTTTTACGCAGGCAACAATCAATAGAATACTTGAACTATGTAAAAAGAACCATATTACTCCAAATAAGTTATCAGAACTTTCCACTGTACCGGTAGCAACACTATTTGCGTTACTAAATGATAAAGTAGAAAATCCTAGTTCCAGAAACATATATAAAATGTGTAAGGTTTTTGGGATAACTATGGCAGAGTTTTATGATACTGATATATTTAATCAAATGAATTTTATGAAATAATTATTTATATTGCAACCAAAATGGTTGTTTTCTTTTTACATATTTTTTTAAACATTTTCTACCGATTTCAGTAAATTCTATGATATAATATAATTGTAGAGGAAATACGGGCATCTAAGTTATAAAGATGGATATATCAACGAAACTCCAACCTATTTTCCTCTATAACCCACTTTATTTTTTCATTTAATCTACATACTCCTTTCTCCAAATGAGGCAACAATGCCTCATTTTGTTTTACAAAAAAACAATCTCATAAATAATTAAGCTATTTCAAATACTTAATACTAAAAGTAGTTCCTTCTCCTTTTAAAGAGTTCACGATAGCTCTTCCGTTATCCTTTTCTATTATTGCTTTTACTAAATCTAATCCTATTCCATTACTATCACTACTAAAGTTTTTTTCTTTATAAAATCTTTTAAAAATGTTTAATGTTTCATCTTAGCTCATACCTTTTTCAAAATATTTCATCTTAATTATATATTACTAATATTACATATAAGTTACAAAATGATAAAAAAGAGAATAGTATAAGCTACAATGATAAAAGAGGTTTGTCTCAACTCTCTCTATTGCAGCTAGCCAATGCATCCATTCTATCCTCTTAGCACCTTTTTACAATATTTTTCTCGTTTTCAGTAGAAAATTATAATTTTTTACACAAAAACTATTGAAATCGGTAAATTTCTATGTTATATTATTAGTAATCATTACTATTAAGGAGGAATTTGTGAGAAATACTATACAAAGAAATTTAATACTAGATATTATTAATAATTCATATGATCATTTAACTGCTGAAGAAGTATATGATATCGCCAGAAAAAGTATTTCAAATATTAGTTTAGGAACAGTATATAGAAATTTAAATTGTCTAACAGAACTTCAAAAGATAAGGAAAATCAAAACTTTTGATGGGAAAGATCATTATGACAAATTGCATATTAAACATAACCACTTTATTTGTTTAAAATGTAATAAAATATTTGATATACATGAAATATATAATGTTGAGTATAAAAATATTCCAGGTGATTTTGAAATAGTAAACTACGATATTACCTACTCTGGTTATTGTAATGAATGTAGGAAAGGAAGGTAAAGATGGAAAATCTAAAAGGAACAAAAACAGAAAAAAATTTAATGGAGGCATTTGCAGGTGAATCACAAGCAAGAAATAAATATACTTATTATGCTTCTAAAGCAAGAAAAGATGGTTTTGAACAAATAGCTGCGATTTTTGAAGAAACCGCTAATAACGAAAAGGAACATGCAAAATTATGGTTTAAAGAACTTCATGGCGGTGAAGTTCCTGGTACAATAGAAAATCTTAATGATGCGGCTAATGGTGAAAACTATGAATGGACAGATATGTACGACAGAATGGCTAAAGATGCTAGGGAAGAAGGATTTACAAGAATAGCACTACTCTTTGAGGGTGTTGCCAAAATTGAAAGAGAACATGAAAAAAGATATAAAAAATTAATTGAAAATATCAACAAAGATTTAGTATTTTCTAGTGAAGGAGATACTATTTGGATATGTCGTAATTGTGGTCATATTGTTATTGGTAAAAAAGCACCTGAAGTTTGTCCTGTTTGTTCTCATGCCAAATCATTCTTTGAAAGAAAAGCTGAAAACTACTAATAAACTTAGTAGTTTTCTT
>CAVDFY010000097.1:0-10233 GCA_963607925.1 bacterium | reverse complement strand
GGTATAGGTGCATGTCTAGTTTATAAAAAATATGAAAAAGATATTATGAATTATATGCAAAAGATGTCAAAAACATTATCAGAAGGAAAATAGTTCTAAAATTGAACTATTTTTTTAATAGAAAGTGTGTTATTATTATGATGATAGGAGTGTAAAAGTATGATTGAAAGATTCAAAAAAGATGAAGAAAAAAAAGTTAATACTAAAAAAGTTAATGAGTTAATTAGTACTGGTAATAAGATCTTAAAAATAATGTATATATTATTTGCGATAGTATTAATATATGTACTTGGATTAATATTTAAAGAGTGGCATATATTATCATTTATTGGTAAAATACTTTCAATAATATCTCCATTATTTATTGGATGGTTTATTGCTTGGTTGCTTAATCCTTTAGTAAAGAAACTTACTGATAAGGGAATAAAGAGAACACTTAGTGTAGTAATAGCATATTTATTATTAATAGCTGTGTTATATGCGTTATTTGCATTTACTATACCATCACTTGGTACTCAAATATCTGAGATGGTTTCATCAGTTCCTAAAATGGTAGAAGATGTTAAAGGATGGATAGATAATGTATTTATCAAATTATCAAATTTAAGTTTAGAAAATTTAGATGGAATAAAAGCTTCATTCTTAGGTAAGATTGAAACATTTGCTCATGATATTCAAACTAATATACCAGAAATGGCTATGACAGTAGTTTCATCATTAGCTAGTGGAATAGGAAAGATAGCGTTAAGTTTAATCTTAGGGTTCTATATATTATTTGATTTTGATAAAGTTAGTGCTGGATTTATTAATTTATTTCCTAAAAAATCTAGAAAAGAAGTTAAATATTTAATGGAACAATTAGATGATTCATTATTCTCATTTGTAAGTGGAACTTTATGGTTATCATTGTTATTATTTGTAACTTCATTAATAGGTTTCTCTATAATAGGTTTAAATGCTCCAGTTCTTGTAACAATTGTATGTGTTATTACTAACTTAATTCCATATATTGGACCTTATATGGGTGCTGCAGTTGCAGGTGCAATTGGATTTACTCAAAGTCCATTAATAGGTATTTTAACATTAGTATTTATTGTTGTAGTTCAAACTATAGATGGAAATGTATTACAACCTTTAGTAATGAGTAAAAAACTTAATTTAAGTCCTATAACTATTATTTTATCATTAATGATATTTGAATATTTATTTGGTATTTTTGGAATGGTAATTGCTACTCCAGTAGTTGCTCTTCTTAAAATTATATATGTATTCTTTGATGAAAAATATAATTTCTTTGGTTATAGAGATAGAGAAGAAAAAGAAGAAGAATAGTTAATGACTATTCTTTTATTTTGCGTTGACTTATTCTTTTAAATGATATAGAATTAACTTTAGAATAAGAAGGTGTGTAATGAAGAAAGTAGTAATAAAAGAATTAGATAAAACCTTTTTAGGAATAGATTTAATGCTTTATTGTGTATATGTTGTTATGGGATATATATTGATAGGCTTTCCTGAAGTTGAAATATTAAATCCTATGGAATATTCTCCAGTATTATTTTTTATGTTTGGATTTTTCTCTTTAGTTGCATATTTTGCAAATAGAAGAGTTGGTAATTATGAATATTTATTTTTAGGTTTAATTAATGTAATGGTTGCTACCTTTGTACTTGTACATGCTTTTTTTGGAAATGATGCATTGATAATGGCTTTAGCCATATCTATTTACTCTTTATCAATTATATTAAACAAAAGTTATTATTTAGTTCATATGTTAAAAAATAAAGATATTAATTTTTATCCTAAAACAATAATTGTTATTTTATTAATATTTATTGGTTTATTAACAGTATCACCTATATTTGCTAAGTATGCTGCTGCTAATATGATTTTAGGATACTACTTAATGGCTTTTGGTTTAGTAAATCTACTTGAAGTTTTATTAACTATAATAATTAGAAATCCAAGACTTGATAATGCATTAACTTCTATATTCGGTTTAGCTCCAGAAAGAACTTCTAAAAAGAAAGTTGTACTTAAAGAAATAAAGAAGAAGAAAATAAATAAAAATATTAAAGATTAATTCTTTAGTATTTTTTTATTTAATATTCATATAAATTAATGAGGTGAAAGAAATGGATATAATAAAAGTTTCAAGTAAAAGTATTTCTCAAAAGGTTGCTGGAAGTATTGCTAATTCTTTTAGAGAAGGATGTAGTGAAGTAGAAATACAAACTGTAGGAGCAGGAGCAGTAAATCAAGCTATTAAGGCAATTTCTATTGCTAGAGGTTTTGTAGCACCACTTGGTATGAATTTAATGTGTACTCCTGCTTTCTACGATGTAGTTATAGAGGGCAAAGAGAAGACAGCTATTAAATTATTAGTACAAAATAAATAAGCAACTAGTGTTGCTTTTTTAGTGAATTACTTTATCAAGTTTAATATCATATTTATCTATTGGTAACTTTTTGATAATTGTTTCTTTGTAAGATAAACCAATAGTATAAATATTTTTATTTGATAAAAACTTATCATAATATCCTTTACCATATCCAAGTCTATAATTTTCTTTATCAAAACATAATCCGGGTACTATACAAATAGAATTATTAAAGTTAATCACTTTATTTGTAGTAGTTGGTTCTAAAATATTAAATGTTCCTTGAGATAAGTCTTTAAGAGATTCTATATAATAAAAATCCATTTCATTTTCGTAAACTTTTGGAACAGCAATTTTTTTCTTTCCAAGAAAATACTTAATAATATTTAAAGTATCTACTTCATTATTAAATGATACATATATTAAAATAGTCTCTGCTTTTTTAATTTCTTCTAAATTAATTAATTTGTTAAAAATCATTTCATTTTGAAAATTTCTATCTTTTATATTATTTCTAATATTTTTATAAAATTTTCTTAATTCATTTTTATTCATAATATTATTCTATCATATTTTTATTTGTAAATATATTTTAAAAATATGGAAATAGATTATTAAATAGTGTATAATATTTTAATAGATGGAGGTATCGATATGATATATACAACTATATTGAAAATAGCAGCTAAGATACTAGATATTGCTGTTGTGTGGTTCATGTTTTATGAACTATTAAAGTATTCTAGAAATAATTTTAAGCTAACATTAATATTTAAGGGAGTAATAATAATAGTATTATTAAAGTTCTTAAGTGACTTTTTAAATTTAAATACTGTTGGTATTATACTTGAATATGTAATTTCTTGGGGACCTTTGGCATTGATTATAATATTTCAACCAGAAATTAGAAATGCTCTTGAAAGTATTGGTAGAAGTCAATTGCTTGGTAGACATAAGACGTTAACAGTAGATGAAAGAGAAAAGATGGTTTATGAAATAGTTAATGCTTTAGATTATTTGAAAAAAAATAAAATTGGAGCATTAATAGTTATAGAAAGAGATTATAGTTTAGCTCAATATATAGAACCAGCTACTAAGTTATATGCTGATATTACAAGTGAGTTATTAATATCTATATTCTGGAAGAATAATCCACTTCATGATGGTGGTGCGATTATTCAAGGAGATAAGATTACTTGTGCTGGAAGTGTATTCCCAACAAGTTCAAATCCAAACATTTCTAAGAGATTAGGTACTCGTCATAGAGCTGCTCTTGGAATAAGTGAAATTTCAGATTGTATTTCGGTAATCGTAAGTGAAGAAACTGGTAGAATATCAATTGCTATTCAAAGTGATTTACATTATAATTTATCATTAGATGATGCTAGAATGTTGTTATTAGAAGAATTACAACCAAAGAAAGAAACATTCTATGAAGCTGATACAGTAGAAAGCGAAGGTGATGAAGATGAAAAAAATGCTTAAGAAAATAGGTAAGTTCTTCGCTAGATTATTTAAAATGTTATATAAAGTAATAGATGCTTTACTTGTAACGCCAATATCTAAAACAGTTTACTTTATTGGTGATAAACTAAGTAATAGAAATGGAAACTTAGATAAGTTTTTAAATAAACCTAATACATTGATATATGTTTCATTAATTTGTGCGTTTGCTGCTTTCTTTGCAGTAGATAGAAAGGTTATTAATTTAGTTGAAACTGAAGCAATAGTTTTATCTAATCAACCTGTTGTTGCTGAATATAATGAAGAAGCATATGTAGTTGAAGGTATTCCTGAAACTGCAGATATAGTACTTATGGGAAGAAAAAGTGATTTATACTTAGCAGAACAATTAGGTGATCATAAATTAACACTTGATTTAACTGGTTTATCTGCTGGTACTCATAAAGTTAATATTAAATATAATAATCCTATTAAGTCATTAGATTATAAAGTAGATCCATCAAGGGCTACAATAGTTATATATCCTAAAGTTAGTGCTTCTCGTACAGTTACTACTGATATATTAAATAAAGATAAATTAGGAAGTACACTTGTAATAAGCTCTATTAAACTTGATAGAGATGAAGTAATTATTAAATCATATAAAGAAAAACTAGAGAAGGTTGCTAGTGTTAAAGCGTTAGTTGATGTTAATGCATTAAATGCTAATAGTGCTGGTACTTATACTTTAGAAAATGTTAAATTAATTGCTTATGATGAAAAAGGAACAGAAATTAAAGATATAGAAATAGTTCCAGGTACAATAACTGCTACTGTTGTAATATCAAGTCCAAGTAAGACTGTTCCAATTAAGGTTGTTCCTGTTGGAGATGTTGCTAGTGGAAGTGCAATTAGTTCGATAACTTCAAATGTAACTAACGTAACATTATATGGTGAAGAGGATGTACTTAAAGATATTAGTGAAATTGAAGTAGAAATAGATGTAAATGGATTAAGTAAAGATAAGACATTCCAAGAAACAATAGTAAAACCTACAGGTGTTAGATCGATGTCTGATACAGCAGTAACTATCAAAGTTAAGATGGAAGGAGAGACATCTAAAGAATTTAAAGATATACCAATTGTGTTTGAACACTTAGACACAACTAAATATAAACCACTTGCTAAGAATGCTAGTGATACTAAAGTAAATGTAGTTGTTAAAGGTGTTAAATCAGTACTTGATAAATTAGATTCTAAAGATATTAAGGCTTACGTTGATTTATCAGATCTTGAACCAGGAACATATGAAGTTCCAGTAATGGTAACAGGAAATGATTTAAAACTTACATATTCATCTAGAACTACTAAGATAGAAGTAATAATAGCTAAAAAGTAAAGAGAAATCTTTACTTTTTTAATTGTAATAAAAAATTGGTATGATATAATTAAAATAGGTGAATGATGTGAAAAATAAAAAAGGTTTTACATTAGTAGAGTTACTAGCAGTAATTGCAATACTAGCAATACTAGTAATTATAGCGTTACCTAATGTAATTAATATGTATAATAACGCTAAAAAGAATAGTTTTTTAACTGAAGCAAAATCAGTGTTTAATGAATCAACAAATAAGTTTATGAGTGAAAGAATAAATAATACTAGTAACCCAGAACATGTTTATTGTCAAAGCAAGACAGATTCATCAAACCCTTTAACTTTATTCGGAAGAAAGATTAATTATTATGCTAAGGTTGATAGCAATGGAAATATTAATACTATCGTTGTATGGGATGATAATAGATATGTTGCTAAGAAGGGCACAAAACTAGAAGCTTCTAATTTGGATGATGTTTTAGATATAACTGATGATATTAAGAATGCAACTTGCGATACTATCCTTGAAGTCGTTGGTTTTGAAAAAAAGATTGATTATAATAAAATAAAATTAACTTTAGGAAATACTGAAACTCAAGTGTTAACTATGACTCTTGATACTTCTAATCAAGATGTTGGCGAAATAAAATATAAAATATACATGAAAAGTCCTGGTAAGACTGTAGAATTATCTTCTAACGATTATGCTAATAACTATTATTTAGAATATAATGATTTTGATTATATGGATAGCTATACTGGGTTTGAAGTTACTGCTATAGTAAAAGGTAAAGAAATATCTAAAAAGTTTATTGGTCCTGGATGTTTTGTAGCAGGAACTAAGGTTAAAACTGAGAATGGATTTAAGAATATTGAAGACATCAAGGTCGGAGAAAAAGTATATTCATATAATTTAGATACAAATAAATTAGAATTGAAGAATGTTACTAATAGTATAATAAGTCAAACTCTTGAAACTTATTTTATTACAATAGGAAATAATACCTTTGAAGTAACTCCAAGACATGAGTTATATATTATTGATAAAGGTTGGACGAGAACATTTGATGTAAAAACTGAAGATAGAATGTTAGATGCAAATGGTAATGAAACTACTATTAGTAAAATAGAGAAGAAGAAATATGTTAATCCAATAAAAACTTATAATTTAACAGTAGAAGGTAATAGTAATTATTTTGTTACAGATATACAAGTTTTAGTACATAATGTTGGTTCTGATACTTGGTATTATAATGATACTGAACTTTTACAATAGTTTTCATTAAAAGTCTCAAATGAGACTTTTTTTGTTTATTTTTTTATGTTATACTTTTAATATAAAATAGAGGTGTGTATTAAATGAAAAAGAATGGTTTTACATTAATAGAGTTACTTGCTGTAATTGGCATTATAGCTATTCTTACTTTAATAGCTGTTCCCGCAGTTTTAGAAATATATAATAAGAATGTAATAAGGAGTATGCATATACAAGAAACTGAGATTAAAGATGCAGCAAATTTATTTGTAGAAGATTATTGTAAGACTTCAGTTGACCAAACTAAGATTTGTCCAAAAAGTTATAGTTATGCAGTTAATGGAAAAAAGATTGTATGTCTTCAAGACCTTCAAAATAGTTCTGACAAATATATAGGTACTATTAAATATAAAAGTTCTGATTGTAAGGGATATGTAACATATTATTTAGATTCAGAAACAGGTGTTTATGGAAATGAAAAAGCATATTTATTTTGTGGTTTAAATGAAGATGGTACATTTGAATATGTAACTGATGAGAATTATGATTCAAAAGAATATTGCAATTGTTATGATGATGAAAAAATATGTAGTTCTTCTTTTCCATTACTTTATGATGTTTTAAAAGAAGAAGAAAAAAGTGGTGAGTTAGTAAAAAAGTATGATGGTACTCATAATGACTCATTTAATGAATCTGGAAATAAAGATATATATTATTATAGAGCTGAGACAAGTGATGATGTTAATAAAATACTAAATAAAAATAATGTATTATTTGGAAATTATTGTTGGCAAATAATAAGAACTACAGATATGGGCGGTGTTAGATTATTATATAATGGTGAACCAAACATTGTTGATGGAAAAAAACAATGTTATAATGATACAACTATTCGTTCAATTGGAAAATCAAAATTTAATGAAGGATATGACTCTATTGGTTATGTTGGCTATATGTATAATAAAAGTGAAACAGAAAAATACAAAAGTAATTACAAAGAAATGACTTATACTTCATCTAGTGGAAAACTAGAGACCTATACTTATAAGTATTCTAATAGTTTTGAGTATAAAAATGGAAATTATTATCTAAAAAATGATATAAAAGAAATTAGTGATGCATCTCCTTCATCTATTGGAAATAGACATTATACTTGCTTTAGTGATTCTGATGTTTGCGAAAATGGTGAAATATATTATATTATAGGTCTTAGATATGACGGGGATGACTATCATATATATTATATAGTTTTAAAGAATGGAGATAGTATTGAGTCTGCGTTAAATTCTATGATAAATAATGAAAATGTTAATAAAGATAATTCAATAATCAAAACATATATAGAAGATTGGTTTGAAAAGAATATGTTAGATTTTACCGATTATTTAGAAGATAGTGTGTATTGTAACGATAGAAGTGTTATTGATTATAGTAACTGGAGTTCTAAAAATAATACTACTGGATATGGTATGGGATATGAAACTATAAAGTTTAAAAATTATAATCTTAATGATGAATTATATTGCAATAATATTACAGATAGGTTTAGTGTTAGTAATGATAAAGCAAAATTAAAATATCCTGTTGGCTTAATTAGTCTTCCTGAATTACATTTACTTAAAGATAGCAATCCATCATCTCCTGCTAGGACAGGCTTTTATACTATTTCTCCATTACGATATTTTACATCTTCTTCAGTTGTGAGTGGAAATCTTTTTGGCTCTAATTATTATCAAGCTCCTAATGGTTACTATTTAACAATTGGATTTTTACCTAGTAGTGAGTCATATGTAAAACCTGTAATTACACTTAGTTCTGATGTTGGTTATAGTGAAGGCAATGGTAGTGCTAGTAATCCATATGTTATTTATACTAAATAATTATAAAAGTTAAAAAATCTTAGAAATAGGGGTTTACATTTTAAAAATAATATTGTATAATCTAATTCGTGAAGTGACCAAAGACAGTAAGTACAGAAGTAAATCTTACCGAGGAAACAATGAATAATGACGATTATTACGAGTTTCCTTGTCATGAGGAAACTTTTTAATTTATGAAAGGAGACTATATGGCAAGTAAAGAGATACTTAAACAAAAAGAAGCTGTTGTAAATGAAATAACTGAAAAATTAGATAGTTCTAAAACATTCTTGTTATTAAATTATCAAGGTTTAACAGTTAGTGAATTTGCAGAGTTAAGAAGAAGTTTAAGAGAAGTTAATTCTGATGTAAAAATTTATAAAAATACTCTTATGAATATTGCATTAACTAAGAAGAATATTAAATTAAATGATTACATGGAAGGACCAAATGCTTATCTTTTTGCTGATTCTATTATTGAACCAATCAAAGTTGTTAGTAAGTTTGCTAAAGAACATCCAGCTCTTGAAGTTAGAGTAGGATACATTGATTCAGAATTTGCTGATAGCAAAATTATCGCTGAATATGCAACTATTCCAAGTATGGAAGGATTACTTACAATGTTTGCTGGTGGCTTAATGGAACATGTAAGAAATTTAAGTATTGGATTAAATCTATATGCTGAAAAGTTAGAAGAAGGAGGAAATAATTAATATGGCAAAGATTGAAAATAAAGATATTATTGAAGCTTTAAAAGAAAAAACTATTCTTGAAGTTAAAGAATTAGTTGATATGATGAAAGAAGAATTTGGTGTTGATCCTAGTGCTGTTGCTGTTGCTGCTGCTCCAGCTGCTGCTGAAGAGGACAATGCAGGAAGTGGAGTTAAGACTGTAGTATTAAAAGCTGCTGGTGCTCAAAAATTACAAGTTATTAAAGTAATTAGAGAAGTTACTGGATTAGGTCTTAAAGAAGCTAAAGATATCGCTGATGCTGGTGGAAATGTTAAAGAAGGAATTCCTGCTAGTGAAGCTGAAGAATTAAAAGCTAAATTAGAAGAAGCTGGCGCTACTGTAGAATTAGCTTAATTTAACTATGAGCCTTGTTAAAAGGCTTTTTTGCGTATATAAGAGAAGGAGAATTGTATGAGTCATTATTTTGAAAATGATATGAACTTAAAGAGTGAAATTAGAGAATTAAGTTATAAATATGATTCTTCTTTTTTCACGTTTTATAGCGATAATGGTGTGTTTAGTAAAAAGAATGTCGATTATGGAAGTAAGTTATTATTAGAAACATATCTAAAAGAAAATATATCTAACATAAAGGTGTTAGATCTTGGGTGTGGTTATGGATTTATAGGAATAGTAATAAGTGTTCTTACAGATTCATATGTAGATATGGTTGATGTTAATAAAAGAGCTCTTCATCTAACAAATAGAAATATTAAACGTTATCCTAAGTTTAATGGAAATGCATTTATAAGTGATGCATATCAAAATATTAAAAATAAATACAATGTAATTATTACTAATCCACCAATTAGAGTAGGTAAAACTAAATTATTAGAGATATTAGAAGGTGCTTTTGATCATTTAGAAAAAGATGGGGTTTTATACTTTGTTATTCGTAAAGATCAAGGAGCTTTATCAATAAAGAAGATTCTTGAAGAGCAAAGACAAGTAGAAATAATTAACAAAGATAAAGGATACTTTATATTTAAAGTAAAATAATATAAATTTGCTTGACATTTTTTATAAAAAATAATTGACTTATTGAAATAGAGTGTGGTAAAATTTTATATTGCAGTACATTTGTTTTATTTTTAAAATTTGTGTTCTTTAAAAATTTAGGATTGGGGTGAAAAAGTGGCATACAAAACAGTAAAATTTGGTGACCATAGAGAAAGAAGAAGTTTCTCA
>CAVDFY010000096.1:0-2232 GCA_963607925.1 bacterium | reverse complement strand
TATTAAATGATTAAATGCAACTACGATATTTTTGAAACATAAAAGTTGCATTATGATATTTAAATAATAGTCTAATAATTAAAAATTGATTTATAACAAAAAGTATGCTATAATATGTGGCATATTTTTTAAAGGGGGAAAATATGAAAGAATCAACTGGGGGAGAAGAACCAACTAAAATAGAAATTGGAGTTTCTACAATAATGCAAGTAGAAAAAGAAGCAAACTCTATATTTAATGATGTAATAGAAGAAAAGAATTTATCTGAATACTATTTAAAAGAAACAATGTTTAAAATAATGTATTTAAAAGAACAACTAGTAGGAGGATTATCAAAAGTACAAGATGGATTAATAGATGAATGCAAAAAAAATAGTAAAAAGAATCCACTAATACCATTTCTAGCAATTGCAAATATGTTTGTTGCTAACATAGCACCATTTTTAGGATTAATAAATTCAATAGTGTTAATATCAATTGCAATTAGATCATATAAAAAGCAAAAGGAAGAATCTGAAAAATTTTTAAAACTAAAAGAAGAAATGGAAGACACAGTAGCAAAAGCAAATGCAATACTAATAACACTAAGCAACAATGAAACATTTGCTTTAAAAAGATTAAAAGAATTAGGAAAAAGAAGAGAAAAAGAATTAACAAAATCTCCTAAAGATCGTAGTTTAGTTGCTGTAGCTAATATGGCTATTCAAGATTATATTGATAGTGATGTATTACCAAATAATTTACCAGAAGAAATAAAGTCAACTATTATAAAATTATTACAAAATGATTTAAATACAACTGAAAGTAATATGAGTGTATTATTAGAATCAACAAAACAAAAAGTATCATTAGAAGCTTTAGTACATAGAATGGAATAAAATGAGAATTATTTCTCATTTTTAATTTTTATGATAAAATTATAGTAGGTGATAATATGAAAAACATAGATGAATTATTTAATGAATTATCAAAATCTACTTTTAGAAGCAATTTCCACTTACATGAACCGGAAATAAAATATGTTAATGATAAAGGAATAGATAAAATAAGAGAGCACGCATTTGACTTTATAAAGAAAAGATTAAGTCAAGCGAATATACCAAACGATGGTAAACAAACTCCAATGAAAGGACACCCAGTATTTGTTGCTCAACATGCTACCGCAACATGCTGTAGAGGATGCTTACATAAATGGCATGGTATTGAAGAAAAAAGAAAATTAACAAAAGAGGAAATTGACTATATAGTAGATGTAATAATCGAATGGATAAAACGTGATATGAAAAATAAGTGAAAAATATTGCGTTTTAATTAGAAATAATTTAAAATTATACTGGAGGAAGTAAAATGAAAAAGAAAATTTTAACATTTCTTATAACTTTAGGAGTAGTTCTATTACCATTAACTACTAATGCATCATTAATAGATGAATATGAACATAAGAATCTAAAAGATACTTTAGCAGCAGAATCAATGGAATTAAAAAATAAAGATTATAAGGAAACAGACGACCAAATTACTATTTATATGTTTAGAGGTCAAGGATGTGATTATTGTAGATCATTTTTAGAATTCATAAATTCTATTTCGGATGAATATGGAAAATATTTTAAATTAGTTTCATTTGAAGTTTGGGAAAATGAAGAAAACAATACTTTATTTGATAAAGTAGCAACTGCAACTGGAGAAGCAGCAGAAGGTGTTCCATATATTATTATTGGTGAAACTGTATATCCAGGATATGTTTCTGATTGGGACGATGCAATTAAAACATCAATAAAAACTGAATATGATAAGAAAGCATCTGATAGAGTAGATATTTTAGAAAAAGCAGAAAACTATGAAGCAGAAGCTATAAAAGCAGAAAACGCTCCATATGTAAAAACAATTTGGTGGACTTTTGGATTCATAGTAGTAGCTACAACTGCTATCATAACAGTTAATACTATTCAAAATAAAAAAGTATTAAAAGAATTAGAAGAATTAAAAAAATCTAATAAAGAAACAAAGAAAAAATAAGTAGACATAGTTCTACTTTTTTTGTAATATATTATTCATGAATACTGAATTAAGAAATGAAATAATTTTAAAAATACTTAGTGATTATCTAAATAATCATAGTGATTTTATAACAGAAAAAATGGTAAGTGATTTAGAAAAAGAATTTAATTTATCTAAAACAGAATCTATAGTTTTTCTTTTATTAGGATTTTATGAAATAGAAAATAAAGA
>CAVDFY010000095.1:0-6479 GCA_963607925.1 bacterium | reverse complement strand
ATACTATATTTAATTAATTCTGAATTTAATTTTATAAGTCCTTGTCTTTTGTTACAATAACCCCATTTTCTTTTCATTTTACCAATCATTACTTTTGGATAAGGAATATCTTCCTCAAATAAATTATAACATATTTTTACTCTATCATTAAAGATTCTTTCACATTCATTCTTTAGAAAAGTATTTAAATATGTTTTATTTTTAACAAATACTTGGTTACCTACAAAATCTATTTTAGTAACTGTATTTAGAACTACTACGTCATATTTATTGCCAAGGTAATAGAATTCCTCATTCTTTTTTTCTTTTCTTTGTACTGTCTCATTCATTCTAATAATATCATCTTCATTTTTTTCTATAAATGATTTAATCATAGAGTTAGTTACAAAATAATTACAAGTGATATATATACCATCTTTTTTTACTCTTAAGTACATATTTTTATTATTTTTTTTAGTTATAAAAACATTGAATGTTTGACCTTTAATAGTTATTTTCATACTGTAACCTCTAGAAAATATTATATCATTTTTTATTGCATTAAAAAAGCATTCGTATGAATGCTTTAAATTACATTGTAGTTTCAGGAATTATTTCCGGAGCTGTTTCAACTATTGTTGGTGCTTCCGGTACAGTTTCTTCTACTACTGGAGCTTCTTCTTCTACTAAGTCTAAACTTGTAGTAGTTTCTGTTTCTCCATTATCTTCTACAGTAGTGTTTGCTGTATCTTCTGTTTTTTCTTGTTCTTTCCATTTAGCTACTAATTCATTATCTGTATTATCTTCTGGCTTATAATTTTCATCTACATCAACTAATGTTTCATTTCCTTCTTCATCAGTTTCTTTAGTTTGCCATCCATCAAATACTTTTTCTAATTCTTCTACTGAGTCACCGACTTCAATAGTTTCATTTTCTCCTAATTTAGCTTTAGCATCTGATAGTCTTATTTGGTCTTCTAATGCTTCTTTAACTTCATCAGGAACCACTTCTTTAGCATTTGGATTAGTTTTATCAACTTTTACAAAATATGTTGGAGCTTTAATTCCTACTTCATCAGGTGTTGGTAAATTATAATCACCTAATTCTTCAGTAGTCATACCTACAGTTACAAGTTCTCCTTCACTTTCGTAAATTACTTTGGCTGTTCCAATTACTTGATATAAGTCAAGATTTCCAGTTAAAGTTACTGTATCTCCAGCATTGTATTCAATCACTTTGCTTCCTTTGCTTGTACTGAATCCTAACATTTTTGTTCCTTCTGGTATATCATCAAATCTTTCGATTGTTACTGGATTTTCACTTTGCTTATCATATGTTATAGATGTTGCTTTACTACCATTGTAATCGTAATATGTTACAGTGTATGTTGCAACTATTTTAGCATATAGATAAATTTCATTATCAGAGTTTGCTATATTTACTAGATTTCTTCCTAAGTATTCAACTTTGTCTCCACTAAAGTCTGGTGTTGTATACCATCCTTCAAAGAATCCTGTTTCTAGTTCTATTCCACTTAAAGCAACTTTACCATCTTTTATAAGATATTCTTTTGGAGAAGTTGTTTCTCTATCATAAATAATCTTATAAGTAGTAATACTACAACTAGTATAAACATTTGTATTTTGTGTTATTGTTTTATTGAAATCAAATTCAGTAGTTAACTTTTCATCACTGTAATATTTACATGAATCGTATCCATATGGTACATATGGCGTTACTTTACCATTTTTAACTTCAACTGTATAAACGCTATCTTCATCTAATAAATTGAATGATACTACATATGTTTCTTCTTCGTCTGTTTTATTAGTAGTATTATCATTTGATTTAGTAGTTACTTTCTTTATAACAGTAGTCTTTGTGTCCTCCTTCTTGTCTTCATCTTTTTTGTTGTTGTCTGGAACTACTATGTCATCTTTTGGTTTTACTGGATCTTTATCTTCAGTTTTCTTATCGCAACCAACAAGAAGTCCTATAATAGTACCAATAATTACTAGAATAGCTATTGCTATAAATATGATTACTCTGTTATCATTTTCTTCTTCCATGAACTTTTCATCAATTTTTACAGCAGGGCTTTTCTTAGTAACTTTCTTACTATCTTTCATTTAACCCTCCCTTGTATCAAGCTTTACGCTTTCTACTCTCATAATCATTATATATTTTATGTTAATGTAAATCAATAGGTATTGTAAATTTAATGTAAAGAAAAAAGAGCTTTACGCTCTTAGAAATCTCTATTTCTTAGGAATGCTGGCATTTCAAGTTCTTCGTCATCTTCTATTTCTTGTACTGCCTTTTTTTCTCCTTCAATTGATCTATATAGTGGTTCAGTTGAATCTTCAAATCCTGTAGCGATAACTGTTACAACTATTTCATCAGTAAGTGCTTCATTAATAACTGCACCGAATATAATATTAACATCTGTATTAGCAACTGCTCTTACTACTTCTACTGCATCTTCTGCTTCGAATAATGTCATTGAGTTACCACCAGTTATATTTACGATACAATCTGTTGCACCATTGATAGTTTGTTCAAGTAATGGACTATTTACAGCTTGTTTTGCAGCTTCTACTGCTCTATTATCACCAAATCCAACACCTATACCAATAAGTGCATCTCCTCTATCTTCCATTATTGTTCTAACATCTGCAAAGTCTAAGTTTACAAGTCCTGGAACACTAATTAAGTCAGATATAGATTGAACACCTAATCTAAGTACATTATCTACTTCTTTAAATGCAGCATTTAATGGTGTACTTCTATCTATTAAATCTCTTAATTTATCATTTGGAATAACTACAATAGTGTCTACATGTTTTCTAAGTTCATCTAGACCAACTAATGCATAGTCCATTCTTTTCTTACCTTCAAATTTAAATGGTTTTGTAACTATTGCTACTGTTAAGCATCCAAGGTTTTGAGCTATTTCAGCAACTACTGGAGCAGCACCTGTACCAGTACCACCACCAAGTCCACAAGTTACGAATACCATATCTGCTCCGCGTAAAGAGTCTTCTATTTCTTCTTTAGCTTCAAGTGCAGCTTCTCTTCCAACTTCTGGTCTTGTTCCAGCTCCTCTTCCTTTAGTAATAGTTTTACCTAATTGTATTTTGTGTTCTGCATGGGAAACATTTAATACTTGTTGATCAGTATTTGCTACGATAAATTCAACTCCACGAAGCCCTGAATCTATCATTCTGTTTACAGCATTACATCCACCACCACCGACACCAATTACTTTTATGTCAGCTATTTGATCCATCTCTAGTTTATTGTTCATAATTCACTCCTTAATCGTTGAAAAAATATCCATATATTTTTCCGAGTACTGTATTATTATTAGTTTTCTTTATATTAATTAATTCTTCTTGCAAATCCTCATCAACTGTATAAGCAAGTTTATTTCTAAAAGCTAATTTATCATGATAGTATTTGATAAGACCCAACGAACTAGAATATTTATTACTTCTACATCCTATTTCATTAACATGGTATCTTTCCATTTCTCTTCCAAATACTTCATCAACTACTAAGTTAAAATCGTTAACTTCAGTTGTTCCCCCTGTAAATATTATATAACTAATTTCCAACTTTGTTAAGAGGTTTATTTGCTTTTTGGCAAGGTCCAATAACTCTTTAATTCTAGAACATATTATCTCACTAATCTCATATTGATTTATTTTAATATTTTCTTTAGAGTTTGTCAACACGTCCTCACTCCAACTAGTTGATGCATTTCTCTTACTAGCAAGTGCAAATTTTTCTTTTAACTCTTTTGCTTTCTTTCTACTTATATCATATATATAACAAATATCTCTGTCAATGTTTTTGCCACCAACTTCAATATTTTCTGTATCTACTAGTATTCCTTTTTTAAAGATACTTACTTCTGTTTTTTCTTCTCCGATGTTTACTACTGCTACATTTTTAGAATCTAATGTTTTAGTTTTGAATTCGTAATAGTCTGCAACACTTCCAAAGTTTATATCTACTATTCCTACTCCAATACTATCAAGTAATGATACTGCAGCATATACATTCTTTTTTGGAGCTAGGCTCATAACTGCTTTACATTTCAATACTTTTGCTTGTTTTCCTTTAGGGTCTTTTGTTTTTTCTTCATCATCAAGCATAAATTCTATTGGCATGATTGATACAAATTCTTTGTTATTTGGTACTTTGTTATAAACACATGATTGTAGTACTTTTACTATATCATTACCTGTTACTATAGAATCTTCTGCTTTAATGTTAATTTTTCCTTCTACTACATTAAATTCTGCATAATATGATGGAATTGTTAATACTACCTTATTAATTTTTATATTTAGCATCTCTTCGCATCTATTAAATACTTCTTTTAATGAAATTAACGTTTCTTCAGGATTAACTATAATACCCTTTTTAACTCCTTTTGATTTTACTTCAGATACAGCAAGAACATGTACATCATCTTTGTACACTTCGCCTACTACTAACTTAACTGTAGAACTACCAATATCTAAACTTGATATTATTTCTTTCATGTATCCTCCTATAATCAATTATCATTATATCAAAAAAAATTTTTTTTTTAAAGAATTACTTCATCAAAAACATATTTTATACTAAATTCATAGTATGGTTGTTCTATTTTATCTTTACCATTATATGTTATTTCAACGTTTAATTTTTTTGTTTCTCCACCTTTTATCACATTTTCTTTATCAAGTGATAAGTTTATATTAACGTTTTTAGTATCTATGTTTGCAAATATGTTTTCTATACGAATGTCTGTTATTTTAGCATCAATGTTTCCTATGTTTGTTAGGTCAATGCTAAATGAATTAGTCTTTTTAAATTTATTTAAATCAGGTACTTTTACTTGTATAGTACCATTTTCATTATCTAATTTTATTGTCATGTCTGTTTCATAATCTATACTTACATTATTTAATTTTATATCATAATATTTCTTTATTATGTCTGCTTTTCCCATCATTGAGAAACCATTAAAAAGATAATATAAGGCTAATGATAAAACTAAAATACTAAATAATAATATAATTAAAGCATAAGTTATTTTCTCTTTCATATTACCTTCCTATTCTATAGATATAATAACATAAACAAAGAAAAAAAGCATTAGTTTCCTAACACTTTTTTAGCAAGAAGATGATGGAGCGTTATGTACTAACACTTGAATATCTGTAACAAAGTAATTACTATTACCTTCAATTGTTAGGTTATATGTTTTTATTGGCTTATCATATACTTTGTATTCTATATTTTCTATTTCAACAACTTTGTTATCTGATGTTAACATTTTATCGCCTTTTTTAACATCAAATGCTCTTATCCAACCTTTATCTACAATATAGATTTGGTGCTTTGGTGACATTTCAACTTTTTTGTTTGCTATTGTTAGCGTGTATGTATCTTTTGTTGAACTTATTATTGTTCCTAAAACTTTCTTTAGTTCAAGTTCGTTGTTATCTAAATTATATGAATATACTTTTTCTCCAACTTTAATATCTTCTATATTTTTATATCCAGTTTCTGTTTTTACTTTTGTTCCAGCTACAAAGCAATAACTATATTCACCTGAAGACTCTGATATTTTATAATCATCTTCAATATAAGCTTCAATTTTATAGTCAGCACCTAAACATACTGTTGATGCAAAGTTATCATTGTAAGTATAACTAAAGTTTTCACTCTTATTAGTTAGTGTAACTTCATCTATTTTTTTATATTCAGTTTCTGCTGCACCATTTGGATTTTTAGTTATTTTTCTATAAATTATGTATTTTACTTTATTAAAATTAGATGTTGATGATTCTGGTATTACAGCTGTCATATATACTTCGTTAGCAGACTCTCCAACGTAATAATTTATTACATATGTTTTATCTGGCTTTACAATTGAGTTTGTTTTTTCTAAGACATTATCGCAGTTCATGTCATAGTTATTTTGTTCAACTATCTCTTCTATTTTAAGATCACTTATTTCTCTTGTTCCATCTGAGATATATTTAATATATTGCTTGTTATCCCAAATGATTAATTTTTTTGCTTCACCATCTGCGTCTACTTTAACATAATAATATTTTTTTCCACCAGATAAATCAAGCGGTTTATTTTCATCTGTTCTGCTTTTACAATACGAAGTTCCATCTAAATATTCTTGAATATCATTTGTTAAATATTGTTTTGTTGAAGTCGATGCTATTGTTTGTGCTTCTGTTAAGAAGACTTGCTTTTTTGCATTGTTGAACATGTTTATTACGTTAGGTAATGCTATTATTACTAATATTGCTAAAATTGCTATTACTGCTAATAACTCTACTAATGTAAAACCTTTTTTATTTTCCATATCTATTCTCCTATCCTTAAGTAGTATAGCATTTATATTATTTTAAATAAAAATCCACTAGTTCAACTAGTGGTTTTTAAGTAGCCCTAAAAGGGCATATTACTGGCCGCCTCCATT
>CAVDFY010000094.1:0-2251 GCA_963607925.1 bacterium | reverse complement strand
ATTTTATCACATAAGTGTTTTTTTATTAGTGTCAACTAATTGGGGTACTTTATCTGAACTAGTGGATTTTTATTTGTGTAAATGTGAATTTTGTTCTTTAAAATTAAAAAAATATGTTGTATAATTCTTAATAGATGATAGAGTGGTGAAGACATGAGTAAGGATATAAAGAAATCAGTAGAATTTAATTTGGTTGAAGTAATTGTTATTATTTTAATTACTGGTATTGTTGTTAGTGTAGCTAGTGGATTAATAGTTTTTAAAAATTACGATAAATTATCTAGTGTTGCTTCTAACGATTCAACTACTAATTTTTCTGAGTTTAATAAAGCTTATAATCACATTGTAAATAGTTATGTTAAAGAGGTTGATAAAGATAAGCTAATAGATGCTGCTATTGAAGGAATGTATACTTATTTAAATGATGAATATAGTATATATATGGATGAGGAATCTACTAAGTCTTTAGAGGAAAGATTAGATGGACAGTATACTGGTATAGGTATTGAAATTACTGTAAACAAAGATGATAATAAAATAATTATAAATAAGGTTTTTAGTAATTCTTCTGCTATGGATGCCGGTCTTAAAGCTGGAGATGAATTAGTTGCTTTAGATGACGTTTCATTAAGTGATAAGGAATATACTTATGTTTCTGATACTATTAAAAGTAGTAAAAAAGATACTTTTAAAATTAAATATATTCGTGATGAGAAGGAATACGAAGTAACTCTAAAGAAAAAGAATGTTCTTATAGATTCTGTTGTATCTAAAGAATATGGAAATGTTGGTTATATTCAAATCCAAACTTTTTCAGCTACTACTAGTAAACAAGTAAAAGATAAGATAAACGGATTTAGTAAAAATATAGATTCTATTGTTATTGATGTTAGAAATAATACTGGTGGATATTTAAGTGCTGCATATGAAATTGCCGATTATTTTGTTGCAAAAGGTAAAACAATTTATCAATTAAAAGATAAAGAAGGTAAAGTAACAACTTATAAAGCAAAAAACAACGTTTTAAGAGAGTTTAAAGGCATTTCTGTGCTTATAAATGAATATAGTGCATCTGCTTCAGAAGTGCTTACATTAGCCTTAAAAGAAAGTGCTAATGCAACTACGATTGGCGTTAAATCTTATGGTAAAGGAACAGTTCAAGAAACTGATACTTTATCGAGTGGCGCTATGGTAAAATATACTACTGCATATTGGTTAAGTCCTAATGGAAATTCAATAAATACTATAGGTATTTCACCAGATATTGAAGAAAAGAATTCAGATAAACAATTAGATACTGCTATTAAAATGTATAAGAAGTAATTGTAAATTGCTTCTTTTTGTTTACACTCTTATAAAGAAAGAATTTTAATTTTATTCATTGTGTGTTAGAATATATTTAGAAAGAGGTGTCTTATGAACATTAAGGTCGGAGACACACTTGTTATTCATTGCTATAAGCATAATGGTGCGATACATAAATCTTGGAAGTCTGCTGTTGTGTTAGAAGTAAATGATGATTTTATTGTTTTGGGTAATGAAAATGTATTAGTTACAAAGCAAGATGGAAGAACTTGGCATACTAAAGAGCCAGCAATAATGTTTTTCTATAAAAAAAGATGGTTTAATATAATTGCACAATTGAAAAGTAATGGTATATTTTATTATTGCAATATCGCTAGTCCCTATGTTATAGATGGTGATGTTGTAAAATATATTGATTATGATTTAGACTTAAGGGTATTTAATGATGGTGCATTTAAAATTCTTGATAGAAATGAATATAACTATCATAAAAAGTTGATGAAATATCCTAGAGAAGTTAATTATATTATTAAAGAGGAATTGTCATCTTTAATAGAAATGAAAAAAGCAGGTGAGTTTCCATTTGATACTCATGTTATAGAATATTACTATAATATATTTAGAAAAATCACAAAATAATGTGATTTTTTATTTATAAAAGCATATAATAATGTGTATATTTCAGTGAAAATAAAAAAGAGTAAAAAAACTTAAAAAAACTATTTACTTTTAAAAAACACTGTGTTAATATATATACCGTTGTTTCAAAAGAAACAGCAAAAATTATAGCATAAATGATGTAAATTGAGATTTTCCCTTGATTAAATCGTTAAAAAATAAAAAATATCAAAAAAATATAAAATTTAAAAAAAGTTGTTGACATTGAAATATGAAAATGCTATATTATATGAGCAACCGCAGGAAATGCGATTGAAATGATCTTTGA
>CAVDFY010000093.1:0-5955 GCA_963607925.1 bacterium | reverse complement strand
CTGTTACGATAAGCATACAACATCCTGTTACTCCAACTATTCCCATAATAGTTCTCATTTTATTTCTTAAGATATCTCTAATGTTCCATTTAGATTGAAAACTCATATATTTAAATATACCTTTTGTTGTAATATTTAATGAATTCTTTTTAACATCTGGTAATTTGCTTCTTAATGTTTCTGCTGCGTTTTCTTTTAGTATGTTTTTGCAAGTTAAGTAAGTAATAAATGAAGTAATTACTACTACAAGAAATGAAACTAATATATCTTGCATATCTATGATAGGTTTTCCATTTGGCATTTCAAAGAATGACATTTCAAGTCCTATAAATGTTTTTCCTATAAAGAAGTAACCTGCAAGTATTCCACATATTGCAGCAATAAGAGAAATAAATAATCCATAACTTACATAATGCATTATTATTTTTGAATCTTTGAATCCTAATGCTTTTAATGTACCTATTTGAGTTCTTTGTTTATTTACTACTCTTGTCATTGTTGTTATAACTGATAGCATTGCGATTAGTAAGAATAGTCCAGAGAATACTCCTACATAAGTTTTACCTTCATCTATTTCGCCTTGATATGTTAAATATGAAGCAGTATCTTCTATGTTAATAACTGCTAAAGCGCTATCAATATTATTTTCTATATCACTTTTTACTTTACTAACATTTGACTTTTTATTTACGTCTACCATTACATAGTTAAATACTAAATAATCTTTATAGTTGAAATTTTTTACATACTTATCAAATACTTTAGAATCAGTAATTCCCATTTCTTTCATTACTTTTTCTTTTATATAGCTTTCTGGCATTTCATTAATTGATGCATATGTAAAGCCAAGGTCTTCCCTATTTGGATAAAGTTCTGATTCATCTTTTACATCGTAAATATGATCGGGAGTCATTATAATTCCCATTACTTTTTCTTTAATAGTAAATGTATCATATTTAATAGTTATTTCATCATTAACTTTAATATTATTTTTTTCTGCATAATATGAGTCTAGCCATACACCATGTTTATTAACATCAAACTTTTCTCCATCAACAATATAGAATTGTGATATATTGTTTGACTCAATGAAATTTAATAATAAAGTTTTATCATTATCTGTAGTTGCAGTTAAACTTAATTTTCTTTCTGCATCATTTACATTTTTTAATTCTTTTATTTTCTTTAAATCATCTTTTGTAAAGTTTTCACCAATGACATTTAAGTCTTGTAGATTATTTTCACTGTAAAATTTGTCTGAAGCTGTTTGCATACCATCCATATATGCTTCAATACCTACATACGCCATTACTCCGATTAAAACCATTAAAAAGATTGTAAAGAATTGTGATAAATTTAATTTTATATCACGAAGCATCTTTCTTTTTAACATATTACCAAGCTACCTCATCTATATTTTTTGGATGTTTATTATTTTCAATATTATCTATTTTACCATTTTTGATTCTTATAATTTTGTCTGCAATTTCTGCGATTAATGAGTTGTGAGTAACTATAATAACTGTATTTTCACCATTTTCTTTTTCACATTGTTTCTTTAATAGTTTTAATACTTCTACTCCAGTTTTTGAATCTAATGCTCCGGTTGGTTCATCACAAAGTAAAATTTTTGGATTCTTTGCGATAGCTCTTGCTATAGATACTCTTTGTTGTTCACCACCACTTAATTGATTTGGAAACTTATTCATATGATTTTTAAGTCCAACACTTTCTAATATTTCTTTACTATTTTTTGGATTCTTAACTATATCTTTTACTATATCAACATTTTCTAGTACTGTTAATGTTGGTAGTACATTATAGAATTGAAATATAAATCCTACATTTTCTGCTCTATAGTTAGTAAGTTCATTTTTATCATATTTTTCAATATTTTCATTATCTACTACTATGCTTCCACTTGTTGCTGTATCCATACCACCAAGTAAGTTTAATAATGTACTTTTACCAGCACCACTAGGTCCTAAAATACAAACAAATTCACCTTTCTTAATATCAAAACTTATACCATCTAAGGCATTAAAATTTTTAGTACCAACTTTGTAAGTCTTAACTAAATTTTTTACACTAATAAATTCTTTCATAACTTCCCTTTCTTATGTGAAACATATTTCATATTAATTATATTACTATATTAAAAAATGTCAATAAAAAAAAGACTAAATTTTTATTTAGTCCTTAATGATAAATATTGTACTTTACTACAAATACTTGCTACGCAATCATAACAATTAAGCTCTTCTAATTGTTCTTTTCTTTTTGCTTCACTTTCTTCTAGTAATTCTTTATATCTTTTAGCAGCAGTTTTATCGCTGTTTGCAACAGCTACTTTAGCATTATCTTTCATCATTTTTATTGTTGCTTCTGATGTTACTATATCTTTTCTTACTTTTGTAGATTTGCTTTCTAAGCATTTATTTATGTCTGAAAGTGATGCTGGTGTTGATGTACTAAGTCTTTTCATAATACATTCATGTATAAAGTTTATTGATTGATTTAATCTATATAGTTCTGTGCTTATTTCATTTGAAAGAGATTCATCATGTCTTTCTTCTGTCTTTTTAAGAATTTGTTCTAATCTTAATCTGTCAACACATAACTGTACATATCTATCTATTATTGATAATATCATAATATCCCCCGTGTGGAAATATTATATACTTTTATTAAAATTTGTCAAGTTTAGTTAAGAGTACTAAAAAGTTTAGAATCTTTTATGCTTGGATATACTTTAATTATTTCATCTTTTAGATATAGTGCTTTTTTCTTTAAATTTGGATACTTATTAAATATATCATCTGATCCACAAAGTGACTCAAATATTCTTGCTCTATCTTCGTGAGCATATGTGTGTGAATATGCATCAACAAAGTAAATATCTTTATTACTTGCAATTGTATATTTATCATTTTCTTCTTTTACATATGAATCATCATACTTATAATTTTTATGATTATATGAATTCCACTTTTTAAATGGTTCTGTTTTTATCTTATTATTAAAATATAAATCATACATATTATTTTCTATACTATGCATTAGTTCATGACATACTGTTTTTTCATACTCATCACTATTTGCATCTAATGCGATTATGTAGTTATCATCCATTGTTAATGAATACCCTACTGGATATGATACTTGAGTTTTTGTATCACTAGGGCCTAATGCGCCTGTTATATATATTTCAAGTCCATTATTTTTATTCATTTTAAATTTATTAAAGAATTCTTTGTTGAAGTTTTTTAATATATCATATGTCTTAGATAATCTATCGTATGTTAATTCATCATCGTAAGTTGGAAGTGCATAAAAATCAGTAAAGTATCTTACTCCTTTATCATAGATGTACATATTTACATTAAATTCATCTTTTATTTTAGTAGCTAATTCATAACTATCAATTTTATCTTTAGAATTACTATAACTAACCATGTTTTCACTTATTGTATCTTTTTTATAATCCCAAATATAAAGATCATAATTATCTCCATTTGTCCCTACCATATACATATAATTACTTATTAACATTAATGGAACATAATATTCTTCTTCAAATTCAACTTTAAGTTTATTAATTATTTTTTTATTAACTAAATCGTAAACTTTAAACTCACTCATATTATCATTAAATGTTCCGAGTATATTGCCATCATTTGTTATAGTTATGAATGCTGTTTCATCTTTTGAATTTAAATAATATTTTTCTTCAGTATCTTTTTTTAATGTTATTTTATTGTCTTTATAGTTATATGTTAAATATCCGTTAGAGAATGGCTCAACATCTGAATTATCTAGGTATTCTATCTTTTTAGTATCGACATTATATAAACAACTAACATTTAAATTAAAATTATTAAAATAAATATATGTATTATCTTTATATATAATGTTGTATGCTGTATCACATGATTTTAGTACTGTATCATAAATTTTTCCATCTAAATAAATATTATTATCTTTTGTTGAAAGTATTTTATCATTATATTCTCCATATGAGTTATATTCTTCAGTAGGAGTTGCAAGTTCATTTACTAATTTAAATTCTTTATCAAATTTATGAACATTTAAGTTTCCTCTTGAAATTACTTTTATATATTTATCATCTAACGTTATTACAGGATCTTGTATAATTGTTGTTTTAAAAGATACTTCTTTTTCGCTCTTAGAAGTCTCTATGTTTATCTTTTTTAATATATATTCATTTTCTTCTGAATCTTTATCATTTATTACTGAAATTAAGATATATAAATATTTATCTTCATCTTTAATTGCTAATATTTGTTCATAATCTTTAGTTAGTTTAAATTTATATAGGTTGTTTCCTATTAATGCATCATTTGATATTTTAATATCTTTATTATAAAAGCAATAAATAAGTATAGATATCGATATTAATACCACTATAGATAAAATTACTTTTAATATTTTTTTCATGATTCTCCTTAAAATTTAATAATTCTTGGTTCATCTTTAAATGAATAGAATGTAGCCGTTACATCTTCTAGACGTAATTCTTCAACTATATCATCATTTTCATCATACATGCTTCTTAATTTTGGATATCTATCAAGCATATATTTTTTTACTTCATATCTTTCATCTCTTATAGCTCTTGCACTTATTCTAATCCATCTATCTTTATTATCATATGCACATATTTCAATGTTATGATTTTTAGATATTTGTTTTGATACATCTTTTGCTTTTGATGTTTGAATATATAGTTTATTTTCATATATTCCGATTGTACCAAATGGTCTTACTCTTGGTTTACCACCATCAACAGTGGCAATAAAATAATGTTTACAGTTGTATACAAAATCACAAACTTCATTAAGTTTTTTTTCTAAGTCAGTAGTATCTTTTTCTTCTTCTACTTCTTCGAATCTATATTTTTGTTTTACATCTGGGTACTTTTCATGATCAACTTCACTATTAAACATATCATATGGTCTTGCCCATACTAGATTATCTCCATATAGTGCTTTATATATAACAACTTTTTTAGGTTCATCATCATTATTTGTTTCTGAATCTAATGCTATTCCTATTACCTCATACATTTTATTTTTAAAATGTTTATATTTTTTTCCTACTTCTATTTCTCTCATATTATCCTCCTAAATAACTTCTAGTATTTTTTGTAATACAAATATAATTAATAAAAATGATACTATTCCAGCTGGAATTGAAATCATTATGTTTTTCTTATCATTTAGTTTTGTTTTCTTTAATAAAAGGTTTATTCCATTTATTACTAGTATCATCCATCCATATAAAATATTAATTATAGCTAAAACTAAGTATTCAATTTTATAAAGGAAACAACTAAATCCAATGCCATCACATGGTTTTAGGCTTTCACTTAAATTCGAAAATAAAACTCCAAGTAATCCTGATAAGAATCCCCACATAACTGTAATTAATATATCTTTAAATATTACTTTTTTATCATATCTTTTATCATACTTTTTAATGTAATAAAATATAAACGCTACTATAAGTATTAAAAAATAAATATAGTATCCAACTGCGTCAGTTAAGAAAGTATTATCTATAAAAAAGATAACGTTCATTAATATATTTATAATTAATGCATAAATAGTTAATTTCTTATAATTCATAATTCACCTACTTTATATTTTTTGTGAAAGATTCTGCAATATCTTCTACCACTTCATCAAAAGATTTATCTTTAATATTTTTGCCATCTTTTGTAGTGTCTTTTATAATATCTTTTACAACACTTGTGTCTTCTTTTGTTTCTGTTTGATAAGAAAGACCAGTTCCTGGTAAACTTATTGTTTTTCTAGTTTTACCTTTCGCAGTTTTTCCGATTCTAAAACCTTTAAATCCAAAACTATAACCTATTCCGGATTTACTTAAGTTTAATTTAAAACCTTTTCCTAAATTAAAACTTTTTCTAAATCT
>CAVDFY010000092.1:0-4428 GCA_963607925.1 bacterium | reverse complement strand
ATTTAGAGGAATATTATTAGAGCAAATATATAGAAGTTTTAAAATATTAAACAATGAAAGTTATCACAAATAGTGATAACTTTTTAATTATAAAAATATAATTAGTATGTGGATATTATTAATTATATTTTTACTTGTTTTATCTATTTATTTAACACTAAAACTAAATTTTAAAAACTATAAATTAAATATATTAAAACTTCTATCAAAAGATAAAACATCTTTATTTTTAACACTAGGTATCAAAATAGGAGTAGGTTCACTAATAGGGACAACTTCATCAATAATAATTGGTGGTTTCTCATCAGTAATATGGATGATACTTTTTTCACTCCTAACAACATCTATAACATACCATGAAGCATACTATGGAAATAAATATAAAAAAGAAAAAAATAATAACTTCGTAGGTGGACCATACTATATATTAAAATATGGACTTAATAAAAAGATACTTTCAATTATTTCATTAATACTTTTAATAGTTATATATTCATTTCTATTCCAAATGATACAGATGAATTCTATAGGATACTTACTAGAACTATTAAACATCAAAAAATATGCAATAATTATTATTTCTCTTATAGTATTATTTATTACATTTAGACTATCTATTGAAGAAGTATTAAATGGGCTTAATAAAATAGTGCCACTCATGTGTTTACTTTTCTTAATAGTTAGTATTTATGGAATAATAAAAAACTTTAAATTAATAGATATAACACTTATAACAAAAGATTTTACAAGTATTAAGTCAATACTTACAGGGTTAGTTATTGGAGTAAAAAGAAGTATATTCATGAATGAACTTTTAATAGGTACAACTAGTACAGGTAGCGCAAGTGATAAAAATGATATCGAAACGTCAATAAACTATCAAATACTAAGTGTATATTTTATCGGAGTATTTATAACAATTATTATTTCATTACTTCTATTAATTTATCTAAGTAATAATGATATATTAAGTAATTATAATTTACTTCTTACTGGAGTATATACAAGTATATTAGGTAAATATGGTTTATTATTTTTATTAACACTTTACATTTTATTCGGATTTACCACAATACTAAGTGGTTACTACATAGGTAAAAATAACATAGAATATTTAACAAATTCTAAAATAATACTAAGTATATTCAAAACAATATTTATTGTGTTTGCTGTAAGTGGAATACTATTTAAAAGTGAATTTCTATGGAATATAGTAGATAATTTAATTTTAATAATGATAATAATTAATAGTTATAGTATAATTAAATTAATAAAATGTAAAAAGGAGAAGATATGAAAAAAATAGTTTTAGGAATACTAATAGGTTTAACAAGTATATTTTTATTAACTGGATGTACAAATGAAATTGATAAACTTATTACTACAGAATCTGATGTTAAAATTGAAGAGAGTAATGTAACGTTAAAAGTAAGAGAAGAAACTTTAACAAATACAGGAGCAACATTCGTACTTGAAAATAATAGAAAGGATATTATAGACTATACACTTGCTTATGAAATAGAAGCTAAAAGAGATAATAAATGGTATAAGTTAGGCATCATTAATGAATTTGTAGAAGAAATCTATGAAGTAGATGCTAAGTCAACAGACCAAATAATTGTTGATTGGGAAAAAACTTATTTAAAATTACCAAAAGGTGAATATAGACTTGTAAAAGAAATAAGTGTTCCGTCAACATTAGAATTATTTTATGTAGCAGGAGAATTCACAATAAAATAAAAATACAAGAAGGAGTAGTTATGATAGGCAACGATTGGGATATAGTATTAAAGAGTGTATGGGAAAGCGAAGGCTTTCATAAATTTATGAACAAAGTTAAAGAAGAGTATAGAACTCATACTTGCTATCCAGCATATGAAAATATATTCAATGCTTTAAAAAGTACACCTTATAGTAATGTTAAAATAGTTATTTTAGGACAAGATCCATATCATGGAGAAGGCGAAGCACATGGCCTTTCATTCAGCGTACAAGAAGGTGTAAAGTTACCACCAAGTTTACAAAATATATTTAAAGAACTATATGATGACTTAGGAATTAAAAATGGACCAAGTGGAGACTTAACACCATGGACTAAAGAAGGAGTACTATTATTAAACAGCGTTTTAACCGTTAGAAAAGATATGCCAGCATCACATAAAGACCTTGGCTGGCAACTACTAACAGACCATATAATAAAACTAATAAATCTAAAAAAAGAACCAGTAGTATTCATACTATGGGGAAACTTCGCAAGAAGTAAAAAGGCGTTTATAACAAACCCTAAACATCTAGTAATAGAAAGTACACACCCAAGTCCATTCTCAGCAAGAAATGGATTCTTCGGAAGTAAACCATTTTCAAAAGCAAACAACTTCCTAAAAAAGAACAATATAAAAGAAGTGAATTTTACACTTCCAAATCATTATTAAAACTATCGTCTATTTCTCTTCCTTCAAGTAAGGTTTTAATCTTATAACCTTTTAATTTAGCTACTAGATTAAAAGGTATTTTTTTAATTAAATTATTATATTCTAAAGTATATTTATTATAAAAAGTTCTAAGAGATATTATATGTAATTCATTATCTTCATAATCATCAATATTTTGATTAAACTCTTTAACATCTTTAGTTTCACGAGCTTTTTTATTATCTTCACGAATTTCCATTATCTCACTATAACACTTATCAAGAACACTCTCATCTTTAAAACTAACTAAATCATTGATCTCTAGAGCATTAACATCATCGAAAGTACTACTTTCAATTTTTAATTTTTTAGTTACATAATTAATCATCTTAACTAATAACTCTTTTTTATTCTTCATTTTCTCTAACATATCATTTTCAGCATTAGTAAGCATCTTATGTAAATTATCAATTCTTTCTTTAAAGAATTTTAAAAGAATATTAATAAGTAAAAATAATACTATTAAAATTACTAATACTAAAGCTATTATATTTAGAGTTTTCATGTAATCACATCCTACTAGATATTATATCAAATATTGATTACTTTTTAAAGTTATTTAGCGTAAGTTATTTCTTCATCAAACTCAACAAAATCTAAATATATCATAAGTATTAAATAGTTTTTACCATTTTCTTTATCATTAATAACTAAGTTATCACGACCAGCATGTTCTATAACACCTGTAAATACTCTGTCTCTCCATTCAACTGAATCCGAAAAAGATGCATGAACTCTTACACGTTTACCTATATTATTTCTAAGAATATTTTCAATATAACTTTGTTCACTAGTAAGCATGTAATCATTAGATGGTTTCTTTTCATAATATTCATTATTTTCACGTTCTATATCATTTATAAAAACTGGACTTTGATAATAACTACCGTTCACATAATCACTTCCTTTATAAGTATTAAATGACAAAATAAGTAAGTTTGTGATTAATTATTATATAAAATATAGTATAATTAACATGGAGGTTAATATGAATATAAAAATAGGTGTATCAAATCATCACGTTCATTTGACTAAAGAAGTTTTAGAAATATTATTTGGTAAAGGTTACAAACTTACTCCTAAAAGATATTTAACTCAAAAAGGTCAATATGCATGTGAAGAAACAGTAACTCTTAAAAAAGGTAAAAAAGTATTAGAACATGTACGTATTATAGGTCCATGTAGAAAGTATACTCAAGTAGAATTACTTGAAAGAGATAATGATTATTTTAATCTAGATTCACCAGTTAGAAAAAGTGGAGACTTAATAGGTAGTGAAACAATAACTATAGTTGGACCTAAAGGTGAATATGAAGCAGTTGAATCAACTATTATCGCAGATAGACATATTCATATGAGTGCAAGTGACTTAGAAACATTCAAAAGACATAATGATGAAGTAGTATCAGTTAAAGTACAAAATGGAGTAACTTTAGATGATGTTCATATCAAATCAGATGAAACTTGTGTACTTGAGATGCATATGAATAAAGATGAAGCAGAAAAGTTTGGTATAGAAACTGGAATGGAAGTGACTATATGCTAAAAGTTGAGCATGTAACTAAATACTATGACAACTTTAGAGCAGTAAATGATCTTTCATTTGAAGTAAAAGATGGAGAAATATTTGGACTTTTAGGAGTAAATGGTGCTGGTAAAACAACAACATTTAGAATGATTATGGGTCTTCTAGATAAAACAGAAGGAGACATAACACTAAATGGTAAAAAGATAGATTATAGTGTATCAGATGAAATAGGCTTCTTAACAGAAGAAAGAAGCTTATTACCATCAAAAACAGTACTAGAACAAGCAGTATTCTATGGAGTACTAAAAGGTCTTACAGAAAAAGAAGTAGAAAAAAGATTAGATAAATACTTAGAAGAATTTAATATAACAGATTATAAAAATAAAAAGATAAAAGAATTATCTAAAGGTAATCAACAAAAAATACAAT
>CAVDFY010000091.1:0-2322 GCA_963607925.1 bacterium | reverse complement strand
TATAGGTGATGAGAATAATGAAAAAAATAATTTTTTTAATTTTTATGGTGCTTTTATTTTTGAATAATGTATTTGCTGATGATTCTTTTGAAATTTTATCAGAAGTTACAAAGTATTATAAAACTGTAATTAGCTATGATTGTAGTATGTGTTTTTTATCTTTAAGCAACTATAATAGTTCTAATATTTTATCTAGTTCTTATGAAATTTCTGAAGAGGAGTATGAGAATGATAACAATATACATATTATGAGTAGTGGTATCGTTGAGACAACATATAAGAAGATGACGACATCTATTTCAAAAAATGATAAATATTATAGATATAAGAATATTGTAATGTGGAAAAAAATGCCTAAAATTAGAAGTTATGATGTTATTGCCATAGGATTTAATTCTAATGTAAAAATTTCAGGCACTCCTATTTCTAGTTTGAAATATGATTCCAAGACTTTAACAAATTCTAATTTTAAAAAAACAAGTACAGGGGTATCATCTACGTTTAAATTGCCTAGTGGAACATATAGTAATATGATAGCTGAGTTATATTTTAATGTTGAAAAAAATACTTCTGCTACTATTTTAACACAAAAGATTTATGGAGATTATGCTCATTCAACATCGTCTGTATCTTTAGATAATGCTTCTAAGCATAGCATTAATACTTCTGGTATTAATTTTGACTCTTCTGTGGTAAATAGTTTTGATGATATATCATGTGCTGTGGTTACTTTAAATAATAATTGGTAATAGAAAAAATCATAATCTCTTTTTTGACGACAAATTCTCTATTTAATGTATGTAATTTTCTTTAAATATTATTGTATTCTTTTCTTAAGAAAGGAGTATATATGAAAAGAAAAGGAAGATTCATATTGTTATCATTATTTTTACTTATGCCATTTACAATTTTTGCAACAACATATTCTAGTACTTTAACATTACCAGCTGGTCATGTTGTTGATGGTTCTACTAGAAGTTATAGTAATGCTAATCATAAAATTAGAATATCTGTTGATGGTGTGGAAACTACTCAATCTCCACAAATTGTAATCATTACATTAAACAAGAAGAATTTAATTGGCTCAACTCAGCAAAAAAGAGTTAGTCAAGCCTTTACTGTTGGATCAACTTTTACTACTGTAATGGGAAACTATGGTACTGGTAAAAAATGGTATGGTTTTGGATCACATTCTAAAGCTTATCAAGGTAATGTAGGTGTTGGTACGTGGTATTCTGGACTTTATTCAGATAGTGTTAAAATGATAAGCTATGATTAAAATTATAGAGGAAGGGTAAATCTTTCCTCTATAAAAAATTGAGGTATGAGCATGAAAATATTAATAAATAATTTAACTAAGAAATATAAAAAGAAGAGAAAAGAGAATTTAATATTAGATGATGTTAATGTTACTTTTGAAAGCAATAAATTATATATGATTGTTGGTAAGTCAGGAGTAGGCAAAACTACATTTTTAAAATGTGCTTCTTTACTTACAAATGTAGACTCTGGTACTATTAAAATAAATAATAAAGATTTGACTAAACTAAATAATCAAGAATTATCTGATTTTAGAAATAAAAATATAGGATTTGTATTTCAAGAATATAATTTGTTAGAATTTTTAACAACTAGAGAGAATGTTTTATTACCAACTTTAAAAAATAAGAATAATGAAAATAAAGAAGATAGATTAAAGACACTTTTAGATTTTGTTAATTTAACGGATAAAATAGATTATTATCCAGATGAACTTTCTGGTGGAGAAAAGCAAAGAGTTGCGATAACTCGTGCTTTAATAAACGATCCTGACATAATACTTGCGGATGAACCAACTGGAAATGTAGATAGTAAGAATAAAGAAAATATAATTAAGATTTTTAAAAATATTTCTAGGGATAATAAATGTGTAATAGTTGTTACTCATGATAATGAAATATTAAAATATGCAGATAAGATATATTTATTAGATGAAGGAAAATTGATTGATTATGAAAATGAGTGATATATTAAAATTCTGTATAAAATCAAATAAGAAGTATTATAAACAATTTTGCGTATTTATAATTTTATTATCTATTTTAGTGTTTGGTATATATACTTTCAAGGATTCATTAATTTCTTATTTATATAATGGAATAATGAAACAATATAATTATAATTATGTTTATTCTATTCCGTATAATTTAGATAGAGAAGAAGTCAAGAATAATTTAAAAAAAATTAATCATGTAAAAGAAGTGTTTGAATCATACCAAGATGTATTTTATATTAATTTAGAAAAGATTGATAATGATAAACATTATGGTAGGTTTATTTTGG
>CAVDFY010000090.1:1702-25526 GCA_963607925.1 bacterium | reverse complement strand
ATTTTAATGTTACTGATTCATAATATTATCATTAAATAAAGTATTATTAAATAACTGTAAGAAAGATAATACTACTAAAGGTAGTGGACATTTAAGAAAAACTCAAACATATATTTTAAAACCTGGTTTAGCAGGATCAAGTGTTTCTTTTGTTCCGCCTGTTCATACAGAATTAAACTCATATATGAAAAATTTAACTGAATATATGAATAATTCTAGTGAAATGGATTTTATTTCTCTTGCTATTACACATTATCAATATGAAAAATTACATCCATATTTAACTGGAAATGGTAAGATGGGAAGATTAATGTTGCCAATACAATTATCTTTTTATAAAAAAGAACCACCAATATTATTTATTTCAGAAAGTATAGATAATCTTAAAAATACATATTTTACATTATTAAGTGATGATAGTGATGAAAAATTATCTAAATTTATAAAGTTTTTCTTAGAATGCATTATTAGTCAATGTTCAATAAATATTAAAAGAATTAAAAAATTAAATAAAATATATACTAAAGATTTGGAAGATTTTAAAATTACTATAGGTGGAAGTACTATTTATAAGGTTTATCCTGTTATAGCTAAGAGAATAGTGTTTACTACTAATGATATAGTTGAAGAATGTAAATTACACATAAATTCTGTTAATAAAGTTTTAAATAAGTTAGTGGAACAAGGATATTTAATCAAAGAAAAGAAAAGAGGTACTACTAGAGTAACTTTTACTTATAAAAATATGTATGATATATTAGTTAATGCTTCTAATTAAGTTTATATAATAATGCACGTTATTTTCTTCTATTGGTTCGAAGAAAATATGTGCTTTTTTATTTGTGTTTATGAAATTACATAATTCTTTAAAACCTAACTTTTTAATATTTATATATTTTTTCAATAATTTAATATTACTAAGATATTTATTCATAAATATGTTTATAAATTCATTATTATAGTACTCAATATTATCATAATAATATTTATCACTTGAAAATACATCTAAATTACTATTATAAAGAGTGAGTGATAATATATATCTTATTTCTAACTCATTAATTTTCAGATATGATTTAATAAAAGAAATATAATTATCAATATTGAATATAATTTGTTCATAGATATTAATATAATCTTCTTGATGAATTAGATGTGATTTTATTTTTATTTCTTTATATTCGAGTTTAGTAAACAAATTATCTAATAGGTGATCTTGTATAAAAGTATTTATATCTGATGCATTGTTGATATATGATTTTAGTAAATATTCACTATAATTCATTGTTATCCTCCATGAATTTACTTATAGGCGTGTTTAATACTATGGAGATTTTATATAGATTATTAATACTTATTCCCTTTTTAGATTTGTTACTTTCTAAACTACTTATTAAAGATACTGAAACGTTAATTAGCTCAGCTAATTTTTCTTGAGTCAATCTTTTTCCATCTATAAAAGTTTTCCTTCTATATTTTTTGATATTTTTACCTATTATTTTATTTAGCATATCTTGTTCCATATAACACCTAACAATATTATAGTCTAATTCTTTTATAATGTATAGTACTACATTACATAATTAATTATTAAAACAATGTAAAATATTAGTTAGGTGAAATGATGACAAAATTTAAAAGAGAATTTAATTTTGATGAAAATATAATAAAAACAATAGCATACAATGTTATTAAATATAGAAAACTTAATAATATAACTCAAGAGCAACTTGCGATAGATATTGGTGTCTCTCCTGAATTTATTAGAAAGTTTGAAAGTACTAAAGGTAGTGAAGGATTATCTTTAATGTCTTTATATAAAATATCAGTAGTACTTAATACTTCTATAGATAAATTCTTTGAATCTATTGAAATTAACGATTAATAAAGAATTTTTCAATTGGTACATTTAATATTAGACTTATCTTGTATAAATTATATATGCTTATACCTTGATAAGTCTTTTTGCTTTCAAGATTACCTATTAATGATGTAGATACATTCGCTAATTCTGCTAGATGTTCTTGCGTTAATTCTTCAACGTTTAGGCTATATAGTTTTCTATAATATTTTATATTCTTGCCTATAATACTATATATCTCTTTTTCATCTTTAAAATCGAATGTGTCTTTCATATTAACTCCTAATAATATTTTCCCATTATTTGGAAATTTTAACCATTTACTGAGAATGAGAAAATATCATTCTTGGTGATATTTTATAAAAAAATACGATTTTTCTTGAAAAATTAGATAAAATAGTGTATTATTAAGTGCGTATCTAAGAGGGGATGATATTATGGAAAAAATTATTAACTTTGCAGTTGTTGCTCATGTTGATGCTGGTAAAAGTACTTTAGTAGATGCTTTATTAAAGCAAAATGGAGTATTCAGAGAAAATGAACAAGTTGTTGACTGCGTAATGGATAGTGGAGATTTAGAACGTGAACGTGGTATTACAATTACTGCTAAAAACTGTTCTATTAAGTACAAAGGTATTAAAATGAATATAGTAGATACTCCAGGGCATGCTGATTTTTCTAGTGAAATAGAAAGAATTATTAAAACAGTAGATACTGTAGCACTATTAGTTGATTCAGCTGAGGGACCTATGCCTCAAACAAGATTTGTATTAAAAGAAGCATTAAAATATGGTTTAAGACCAATATTATTTATTAACAAAATAGATAAGAAAGATGCTCGTGCTGAAGAAGTAGTTAATATGACTTTTGATTTATTCTGTGAATTAGGTGCTACTAATGAACAATTAGATTTTAAGATTATATATGGTATTGCAAAAGATGGAATAGCTAAGTATGAAGAAAAAGATGATAATAATGATATTACACCACTTCTTGACACTATAATTGAAACTACTAAACCATTCGAAGGAAATGAAAATGATCCTTTACAATTACAAATATCTTCATTAGATTATGATGATTATATTGGTAGACTTGGTATTGGTAGAATTAATAAAGGCAAAATTAAAGTTGGTGAAACTGTTGCTATTTCTAAAAACAATGGAGAACTTACTAAAGAAAGAATCACTAAAATATTTGTTAATGAAGGAATTAAGAGAAGAGAAGTTAGCGAAGCATATTATGGTGATATAGTTATAGTTGCTGGTTGTCCAGAAATATCTATAGGAGACACAATTTGTGATGTTAATCATGTAGACCCTCTACCAAAAATTGAAATTGAAAAACCTACACTATCAATGAATTTTATGGTAAATAATAGTCCATTTGCTGGTAAAGTTGGAAAGTTTGTTACATCTAGACATTTAAGAGATAGATTAATGGCTGAACTTGAACGTAATGTTGGACTTGAAGTTGAAGAATTACCAAGCAGTGATGGATTTAAGATATCTGGACGTGGTGAATTACACTTATCAATATTAATAGAAAATATGAGAAGAGAAGGATATGAACTTGGTGTTTCTAAACCTGAAGTTATCTTCCATGAAATAGATGGTGTTAAATGTGAACCATTTGAAAGAGTAGTAATCACTGTACCAAATGATTATTCTGGAAATGTAATTAGCGATTTAAGTGAAAGAAAAGGCACTATGGAAATAATGGAACCTGCTGAAGATAATTATGTTAGACTTGAGTTCGTTGTTCCAACTAGAGGTTTAATTGGATATAGAAGTAACTTTATTACTAATACTAAGGGTGAAGGTATTATGGTTCGTAGTTTTGAAGATTATAGACCATATGCAGGAGAAATATCTGGACGTAAGAATGGTGTGCTTGTATCTATGGAAAGTGGAAAAGCATTTGGATATGCACTATACAACTTACTAGATAGAGGTACTATGATAATAGAACCATCTACTGAAGTATATTCTGGTATGATAGTAGGTATTAACAATAGAGAAAATGATTTAAATGTTAACCCATGCAAGAATAAAGAATTTTCAAATACTCGTTCATCTGGTAGTGATGAAGCAATAGTACTTCCAAGACCTAGAACATTTACATTAGAAGAAGCATTGGAATTTATAGAAAAAGATGAACTTGTAGAAGTTACACCTGATGCGATTAGATTACGTAAGAAAATACTTGATGAAAAAGAAAGATTTAGAAATAATAGATAAAATAAAAGACTTAAGAAATTCTTAAGTCTTTTTCTATTGGAAACTATTTAGTTTTAAATTTACTTAATACTTTAGCGGCTATAAATATAATTGCATCACTATTTTTAATGGCTTGTTTTTTTCCTATAGCTTTTCCACCTACTGTAAGTGATGAAATAATTGAACTTACTAGTAGTGTAACGATTACTGTTGAAAAATTAAATTTTGTTGATATATTGATTGCTAGCATAGCTCCAACTGAACCACTTACTATACCACATATATCTCCGATTACATCATTACATATACTTGCAATTGTACTTGAGTTTTTTACTAAATAAACTCCTTCTTTTGAACCTTTTATTTTTTTAGCACTTTTTGCATGGAATGATGCTTCGTTTGCTGTTAGTACTGCAGTACCTACAATATCAAATAGAATACCTATACCAATAAATATTGCACATAACACTATTAGAAGTATTGTATTATTGAATTTTGATATTAGAAAGTTAGATGCACTACTAAAAATTAAAGCTATAAAAAAAGTCATTAAAAATGCCTTTAGAATCCAATTATCTTTTTTCATTTTCAATAAACTCCCTTTAAATATATAAAATAGTATGGAATATTATAAATTAATTTTACGGCTTTGGTCGAGTTGAATTTCTCTAATTCCTACCATTAGTTACCTGCAGGCGATTTCTCTTTAAAAGAATTAATCACTTGTTACCATTAATGATCACTCGATCACCACTTAGTCCGCACTTCAATCTTTATAATATTGGCATACTAGAGGTTTTCCCAAGCAAACATATATCACTTTTATTCGCTTTTGCAGCTTATTTTTCAATTTCTATCCCAATAAGTCACTCACGACATGCGTTTTCATAATTACCGATGTGAATTAAGGATTCGGATATATGCCATTACATCTCTTCCTTAAAACTAAAATTATATATCCACCCCAAACTGGGCGTAAGAAGCGTAATATATAAAGTATCATTTTACGCAATTGATGGATTTTTAGCCCCATCTTCTAGTGGTATGTTTGACTAGTATAATGCTCCATACGTGTATCATTATAGCATATTTTAATGAAAATGTCAAAAGACACACTATATTGTATGAAGTATGTCTTTAAATTATAAATGCTTTTTAGCTCTTTTTTTCTTTCTTTTACTTCTTTTTGTTTCTCTTACTAATGCGATGACTGTTGATGATATTTCCATTATGTTTCCAACTACACATACATATGCTTGAAACTTTAAATTATAAAATAACCATGCGATTGCGCAAGTTCCAAAAACATATTTGTATACTTTTGGATCTCTAAATGATGCTCCTATAGTATAAAGTATTGCTATTATTACTGGTAATAGTGATAAAGGATTAGTGTAATTTAAATATCCAATTATTGCAGTTATTGTTATTACTATTATTGGTAAAATAATTGGTATTTTCTTTTTATCTTTATCATATTTATAAAATAGTAAATTTCTAAGTACTGAGATTAAATCCATAAATGCAGCAGAAAAAGCTCCTAATAAAGCATATTGAAAAGCATATAACATATGTGCTGCTGATTGTACCATCATCATGTGTTTTTTCTTTCTACATTGAACAGAAAGAGTTATTGTTAGCATAGCAGCTGCTCCGATTAATTGTGCATATAATACATTCATATAATCTCCTAGTATATATTATAATATTTTTTTAATTGAAAATAAATATTATTGTTCTCAAATATTAGTTAATATGTTATAATCTATGTCAAGAAGGAGAGGATATTATGAGTTTTATTAAAGAAACTGAAAATTATATTACTGATGTAATAAAAAAATGTGGCTATGAAGTCGATAACGTTATTTTGGAGTCCTCTTCAAGACGCGATTTAGGAGAGTTTCAAATTAATGTATGTATGGGGCTTGCTAAGAAGTATGGTAAGAATCCAAGAGAGATTGCTGAATCTATAATTTCAGAGTTTGATGATAGATTTTACAATGTGAATATTGCTGGACCTGGATTTATAAATGTTAGTATTAGTGATAAATATTTACTTGATTATATTAATGATAATATTAAAGATACTACTGGATTTGTAGATAAATGCGAAGAAAAAACTATTATAGTTGATTATGGTGGAGCTAACGCAGCGAAAGTACTTCATGTTGGTCATATGAGACCAGCTAATATTGGAGAATCTTTAAAAAGATTAGCAGAGTTACTTGGTAATAAAACAATTGGGGATGTTCATTTAGGAGATATAGGAAGACAATCTGGTATGATAATTTCTGAAATTAAAAAGAGAAAACCAGAATTATGTTATTTTGATCCTGAATATAAAGGTGAATATCCTAAGCTTGAAATTACTACTGAAGAGTTAGGTGAATATTATCCAGCAGCAAGTATAGATGCTAAAGAAAATCAAGAGAGAATGGAAGAAGTAAGAAAGATTACTGCTTTAGTTGATGAAGGAAAAGAACCATACTTTGGTATGTGGAAAGATATAGTTGAAGTATCTAAAAAATCTATTAAGAAAAGTTATGATTATTTAAATTGTAAGTTTGATTTATGGGAAGGTGAACTAAGTTCATTAGAATATGTTCCTGATACATTAAAAGTATTAGAACCTTATATGTATATTTCAGAAGGTGCTAAGGTAATAGATGTTAAGAAAGATGATGATAAAATAGATATTCCACCACTAATTGTAATTAAGAATGATGGAGCTACTATTTATGCAACTCGTGATTTAGCTACAATATATTCTAGGGTTAAAAAATATAATCCTGATGAAATATGGTATATAGTTGATGCAAGACAATCTATGTATTTTGAACAAGTATTTAGAGCATCTTATAAATCACATTTAGTACGTGATGATGTTAAACTTGCTCACTATTGGTTTGGAACTATGAATGGTAGTGATGGTAAACCATTTAAGACTCGTGATGGTGGAGTTATGTCATTAGATATGTTAGTTAGCCAAGTAAAAGAAAAATTACTTGATAAATTAGATAAGTATACTGAAGAAGAAAAAAAGAGTATTGCTGATGTGTTAACTGTTGCGACAATTAAATATGCTGATTTATTACCATATCGTACTACAGACTTTATATTTGATATTGATAAAATAACTTCATTTGAAGGAAAGACAGGGCCATATGTTTTATATACTATGGTAAGAATTAAATCTATTCTAGATAAGGTAAATATTGAAAATGCATCAATTAAATTAATTTATAGTGATACAGAAAGAAATATTTATATAAAATTATTAGAACTTGCTAAAACATTAACAAAAGCATATAATGAAAAAACATTAAGTTATATATGTGAATATTTATTTGATTTATGTAGCTTATTTAATAAATTTTATGGTGAATGTAATATCGTTAATGAACAAAACATGGATAAGAAAGAATCTTACGTTGCATTATTAAATTTATTATATAATACTGGAAAAATGTTATTAGATATTTTAGCAATTGATGTTCCTGATAAGATGTAATTATAATAAAAGCACAAAATAGTGCTTTTTTAGTGCATAAATACTAGTAAAACTAATAAATTTATGTTGTAAGTTAAAAATAAGTATGCTATAATACATTCGAACGAAAAGTTCCTTGCTTCATTTAGTGAAGCCGTTAAGACCAAAAGGAGGTGTAAGTAATGAATAAATATGAAATAATGTTTATTGTTAAAACTGACATTGATGAAAAAGCTCAAAAAGATACAGTAAAGACTTTCGAAAAAGTATTAACAGATATGAAATCAAAAATCGTTAATACTAAAGATATGGGTCAAAAGAAGCTTGCTTATCCTATTAAGAATCAAGTTAGAGGAAACTATTATGTATTCAATGTAGAAGCTACAGCTGCTGCAGTTAAAGAATTCGATAGAAAAGCTAAGATTGATGAAAATATCTTAAGACATATTGTCATAAGAGAAGAGGAGTAGTTAATGAATAAGATTATGTTAGTCGGAAGACTAGTAAGAGATCCTGAACTTAGAAGTACAAGTACTGGTAGTTCAACTGCTAACTTTACTGTAGCTGTAAGTAGAAATTTCAAAAATAAAGATGGAAACTATGATGCTGACTTTTTACCATGTGTGGCATTTAGAAATTCTGCTGAATTTGTTTCAAAATACTTTAAAAAAGGTAGTTTAATTGGAATAGAGGGTAGAGTTCAAACTAGAAATTATGATGCTCAAGATGGTACTAAAAGATATGTAACAGAAGTAGTAGTTGAAAATATTGAATTTGTTGGTGGTAGAAACGAAGGAAGTTCAAGCCCAATGAGTAATAATGCTTATATGGATGCTCCTAGTGAAGCTCCAATGGATGTAATGCCAGAATATGATATTCCTAAATCAGATCCATATGAAAATTATGATAAAGAAGTATCACTAAGTGATAATGATTTACCATTTTAAGGAGGATTAATAATGGCAGAATTTTATAGAAGAAAAAAAATATGTCAAATGTGTGCTGGTAAGAGCGTAGATTATAAAGATGTTATGATTGTTTCTAAATACATTAATGAAAAAGGTAAAATTTTACCTAGAAGAATGACTGGAGCATGTGCTAAACATCAAAGACATATTGCTAATCAAATTAAGATTGCTAGATATATGGCTTTATTACCATATACTAAGTAGTTATATTTATTAAGTAGTAGAAATACTACTTTTTTGTTGCAATAAAAAAGAGATAATTATCTATTATTATCTCTACTTATTAATATCAATCTAAATATTTGAAGTGCTTGTGCTAAGAATCCAGCAACATAAGTAAGTGCTGCGGCATTAAGTACACTATTTGTACCATTTGTATTTTCATCACTATATAGTCTGCATTCTTTTAATTGCACTTTTGCTCTAGCAGAAGCATTAAATTCAACTGGAAGAGTAACTAGTTGAAATAATAAACCAACTAATAGTAAGTATATACCTATATTAACTATATCTAACGCTTCTATTGCAAAACCTATAAAGATAAATATTGTTGATATGTGAGAAGCAATGTTTACGACTGGTACTAAGAAGCTTCTAAGTCTTAGATAAAAATAACCTTCTTTATCTTGAATAGCATGACCGACTTCATGTGCTGCGACTGCTGCAGCAGAAATACTTTTTCCATTATAGATGTTTGTTGATAAGGAAACTCTTTTTTTGCGAGGATCATAGTGATCGGTAAGTTCACCATTTATGCAAACTATATCTACATTTTGAAGCCCATTTTTATCTAATATTTTTCTTGCTACATCTTTACCTGTGATTTTTAAATCATTATCAATTCTTGAATTACTTGAGTAAGCACTATTTATTCCTATTTGAGCTATTATTGGAATAAAAATAATTAATAATATTAATATTAAATCCATTTATATCACCTGAAATAATATTATCATATTTTTGTGAAAATATTAAGAAATTATATCTTGAATCCTAATATTTCTTTAGATTTTGTGATATTAAATGTATTCAATATTTGTTTTTTTGTGATTACTATTTTTTCATTTTTAAAATTTTTTATTAGCTTATCTATATTTTTTGCTTCTATAAAATTATTTGTTTTGATGTAGTATGTTTTTTCTTTTAGTAATTCATTAATCTTAATGTTAACATTGGGTTTATTAATTTTTGCTTTAGTACATATTAAATCAAGTAGTTCTAAACTTCTGTCTGGTTCTTTTTTTGTGTTGTCTTTTGATGCTATATTAATAATTGTATTTAATTCTTTTGAACTGATTTTTACATTATGAAAATCTTCATAGTGTTTTTTTACACTTTTTAATATATTAAGTGTTTCTGATTCTGATGGCTCTTCAATATTGATTGTTTGGAATCTTCTATTAAGTGCTTTATCTTTTAGAAAACTTTTATTATATTCTCTTGTTGTGGTTGCTCCGATACATTTTATTTCGTTTCTAGCAAGCGATGGTTTTAAAATATTTGATGCATCTATTGCTCCATCAGTACCACCTGTTCCAACCATGGTGTGGATTTCGTCAATAAATAAAATATAGTCATCATTTTCTTTAAATTCATCAATTATTTTTTCCATTTTTTCTTCAAATTCTCCTCTATAACGTGTTCCGCTTATAACTGATGACATACTTATTTCTATTATTCTCTTATTTTGTAATTCTTTTGGTACTTCATTTTTGTTAATCTTATATGCTAGTGCTTCTACCATTGCTGTTTTACCAACACCTGCTTCTCCGACTAATATTGCATTATTCTTATCTTTTTTACAAAGTGCTTCTATTAATTCGTTTATTTCTTTTTTTCTTCCGACTATAGGTATATATTTTTTACTTTTAACTTTTTCATTTAAGTTAATTCCATATTTTAAAGTTTTGTCTTTTGATATTTTATTAATTAGTTTATTTATATTTACTTTTTGATTATTAAGTATTGTTATAGCTATACCATCACTATTTTTAAGTATATTTAGTACTACATTTCTTAGAGTGATTTCATTTTTATTTGTTGATTCTAGAATTATTTTTTTTAATAATGGTGTATATGTTGGCATTGAAATATTTTTATCTTTTCTTATGTACTTGTTTGTTTCATTAATGAAGTTATCTTTATTTATTTCTTTTTTTAATATATTAGATATTTCATTGTCTTGTGATAATACGCCTATTAAGAAATGTTCTGTTCCTATAAAATTATGTTTTAAATCAATTGCTTCTTTTTCACTTTGCTTTAATACTTTTATTAGGTCTTCTTCATATTTTATCATATTAATAGTATGTCTTTATTGTAAAAAAAAATACAGATTTAACTGTATTTTTTTAGTTATATTAGCATTGCAGCTACTGTTGTAAGAATTACTATACCAAATAGTATTAATGCTATTTTCCATGTCTTTTTAATCCACTCAGTGTAAGGAATATTTAAATATGTAAGTCCTAGTACTAAAGCAGCACTTGTTGGAGCTACAAACATTGTAACACCATATAGACCTTGAATTAATGTTCCTGTTACTGTTGAGCTTGCGCCTTCAGCAGCTATTTGTGGAATTACGTAGTTTGCTACATATAACATGTCTACATGTAATGCAGAACCAAGGATTGTAGCTATAGAAGCAAAGAATATATTGAATTTACTTGTTGCTCCTAAAATCCATCCTGCGATTGTTGGATAGAACATTGTATTTCCTGCAAAGTAGATAACACAGTAAGCTAGTACTACTATTAATGCAGATGGTAACATCTTTTTAGCTCCTTCAGCCATATAAGATAATACATCTCTATGTTTCATTCTGAAGAATCTACCTATTAATAATGCTGCTAATAAGTTCATAACAGCCATTTCAGCATAGTACCAATTACCAAATTCTTCGATTGTTCCAAATATATTTTTGAATACTTCGAAGTCTTTAATCTTAACTGCCATAATTTTTGTATTTAAGTCACTAAAGAACTTAATGTTAAATGTTCCACTCCAATTAGTACAAGCTAATATTAATAGTACGAATAATAATCCTAGAATAACTATGATTGGCCAAACAGAATATTTGTTAGCATTCTTTTCACCAATAAACATATCATTTTCGATAGCAGCTTCAATTTTATTTTCAGCTTTTTTAACTACTGTATGTTTAGCTTTAACTAAGTATACAATTAATACAGCTAATGATAATACTAAAATTACTATTCTATACCAAATTCCAGTACTTAATTCTGTGATTGATAATTGCTCATTAATTACACCTGTTATGTTATAACTAATTGTACTACCAATTGTTCCGATTAACATTGCACCGAATGTTGTTAGGAATGCAGTTATTTTATCATAACCCATAGCTAATACGATGCTTATGATTAATGGGAAGAACATAAATAGTAATAGTCCGTAGTTAAATGCAGAAGTTAATCCTACGATAATAACAGCGGCAACAATTAAAAATACGTATTCCTTTCCTCTAAATTTACTTGCTATTTTTTCAATCCATGCTCTATATTTACCAGTTTTAGCAAGTACTCCGTAAAGAGCTCCTACTGAAAGTAAGAATATAAAGATTTGAATGAAATATTTAAATTCGAATGCTCCAAAGATTAATTGGAAGAAATCGAAAAATCCGATTCTATATTTTCCAAGTTCTGCTAATTCTCCAGAATTGAAGTAGCTAGCTGGAACAAACCAAGTTATTACTACAATAGCAAGTAGTGTGAACATGATTATTTTAAATAATCCAGTCTTTTTCATTTCCTAATCCTCCTCAATTGTTATTATATAACAAAAAAACCGGTAAGTTCAAGGATTTACCGGGTTTTTTCCTATTTTTCACAAGAAATGCATTTTATATGTTCATAAATTTTGCTAATACAATTTTCGAATTCTTCTTCTGTTTTACATGTTACTATTTCATTTTTTAATTCTTTTGACTTAGGAATGTATTTTAAATATGCTAAAGCATGTGTTTTTATATCAAGTAATGCTTTTCTTTCACTTGTGTTTTCTTTTAATAGTTTATAATGTTTTTCTAGCATTTGAATTCTTTCTTCGCATGTTGGTTCTTCTATAATTTTTCTGTTTTCTATATATTCAACACATTCTTTTATTATCCATGGATTTCCAATTGATGCTCTTCCTATCATTACTGCGTCGCATCCTGTTTCTTCTAACATTCTTTTAACATCTTCTTTGGTGTGTATATCTCCATTTCCAATTACTGGTATTTTTACTGCTTCTTTTACTTTTTTAATAAGTGACCAGTCTGCGTTGCCTGTATATCCTTGTTCTCTTGTTCTTGGATGTATAGCTATTGCTGAGGCTCCTGCTTTTTCTATTAGCTTTGCAACTTCAACACAATTTATATTATCTTTATTCCATCCTGATCTTATTTTAACTGTGACTGGCGTTTTAACATTTTTTACTACTGCTGAAACTATTTCATATATTTTTTCTGGATTTTTAAGTAACCCTGACCCTGCTTGTGATTTAAGTGCAACTTTAGGTACAGGACAGCCCATATTTATATCTATAATATCTGGATGAGCATTTTCTTCAACATATTTAGCTGCTTTTATGAAAGAATCAACGTCGCTTCCAAATATTTGAAGTGATATAGGTCTTTCTTCATCATTTATTTTTAACATATCTAGTGTATTTTTACTATTATAAATAATACCCATGTTACTTACCATTTCTGAATATATAAGTCCTGGAGTCATACTTTTTAATATTGTTCTATATGATTCATTAGATATTCCAGCCATTGGTGCACAAACAATTTTATTTTTAATTTTTACATTTCCAATATTCCACATAAAATTTCCTCATTGATAATTTAACATTTTATCAATATTTTTTCAATAAAAAAAGCGATTACTCGCTTACTTTTGCTGTTGCTTTACAACTTATATTGTTTTTAACACTTTTAAATATGTATTTTTTTGTAGTGGCATCAACATCTTCAGTACTTGATGGAAGTATATTTCCACAATCTAATGTCATTGTATATCCGTCTTCTACTTTCATTGTTATTTCTGCATCTTTTCCTTCTTCAACTTCACTTGATGTTGAACCATTTAATATTGTTATTAAACTTGGAATTTCTACTTTAAATGTATATTTTTTTGCAGGTGTTTTTTTGAATATTACGGTACAATCAGTATTATTTGTAACTTTATCAATACTGAATGTATTTTCTTTAAATACGCCATTTTGATTATTAGAACAGTTAACTTCTGGATTTTCATATCCATCTTTAGGTGTCACAACTTCTTTTAGTGATTCTCCATAAATTATTGTTTTTGTTGTTGAACCTTCACCATCAGTAACTTTAACATTTACTGTTAATTCTTTTAATTTAAAATCTACTTTACAAGACACATCTTTTGTTATCGAATTAATTATTAATGCATTTTTTCCTTCATCCCATGAAGTTTGTTTATTGTCTGAACAAGTTGCCTTTGAGAACTCATATCCTTCATTTGGAACTATTATAAATGTACCATTTTCTTCTCTATTTATATATTTAGGATTGTTTTCATCTAATGTTGCGTTTATTGGTTCAGTAATTGTTACTTCGTATTTTGCTTTTACAAAGTATAATTCGCAGGTACTTTCAATTTCTTGCTCTGGAATAAATTTCCATTCTTCTGTATTGAAATCACCAGTAAGACTAGGATCACAGTTAAATCTTGAGAATGCATATATTTCGTTTGTTACTTCCATTCCATTTTCGTCAATAGTTTTTTCATTAACTGGCATTTCATTTACTTCTTCATCTTCTAAAAAATATTTATATGTAATAGTACCGGCTTTGTTATCATTAGGAGTATCATTTTTTTTCTTTTTGCTTTCTAAGAAGCCAACTACTCCTCCCGTTACTGCTATTATAAACATAATAATTAGTATTACTAACATTCCTTTATTTTTCATTTTTTCCTCCACTATTATATAGTAATTTTATAATATATAATGATATATTGTCAAGTTTGTACTATTTAAAATATGCTAATATATTTGTAAAAATGTCAAAAAACATTTGACAATTCAATATACTTTTTATATAATATTCCCGGTACATTTTAATGGAGATGCAGTTTCTGTGGGAAAGAAATCGCTATAGTTGCAAATATAGTATGCATCAAAGTTGAAGGAAGGAAATAATATATTATGAAAACATTTATGTTAAAAAAAGAAGACGTTAAATATAATTGGTATGTTATTGATGCTGAAGGAAAAAACTTAGGTAAAGTTGCTGCTTTAGCTGCTTCTGTATTAAGAGGAAAACATAAACCAACTTATACTCCACATATTGCATGTGGTGATAACGTTATTATTATCAATGCTGAAAAAGTAAATTTAACTGGAAACAAATTAGATGATAAAATGTACTATAATCATAGTGGTTATCCAGGTGGTCTAAGAGAAAGAAATGCTAGAACAATGAAAGAAAAATATCCAGTTGAAATGGTAGAAAGAGCTGTTAAAGGTATGCTTCCTAAGAATAGACTTGGAAGACAAATTTATAGACAATTATTTGTTTATGCTGGAAGTGAACATAAACATGAAGCTCAAAAACCAGAAAGATTAGAGGTAAAGTAAGATGGCAGAAAAAAATAAGTATACTGCAATAGGCAGAAGAAAAAGAAGCGTTGCTAAAGTAACTTTAGTTCCAGGAAAAGGTAATATTACTGTTAATGGTAAAGATGTAAAAGATTACATGCCTTATGAGACATTAGTTATGGATTTAGTACAACCATTAGAACTTGCTGATTCTAAAGAAAAATATGATATCAATATCGTAGTTAAAGGTGGAGGTTTTTCTGGACAAACTGGAGCTATTAGATTAGGTATTGCAAGAGCTTTAATGCTTGCTAATGCTGAAAGTAGACCAGTATTAAAATCAAATGGCATGATTACTCGTGATGCTAGAATTAAGGAAAGAAAGAAATACGGACTTAAGAAAGCACGTAGAGCACCACAATTCAGTAAGAGATAGTAATGAAGTTAAACTCAAATTTATATTTGAGTTTTTCTTTTACACAAAAAAATAAAACTATCAAAAAATTGATTTCAAATTCATATTATTAATGTTATAATTATTACATAATAGGAGAGTGAAGTAAGTGGCAGCAAAGGTATTTAAAACTATAGAAGAACAAATACAAATATTAATAAGTAAGGGACTTACTGTTGAAGATTATGATAAAGCAAAAGAAATATTATTAAGAGAAAATTATTTCTTTTTGAATGGATATAGATCACCATTCTTAATAACGGGAACTAAGAGATTTGTAGAAGGTTCTACTTTTGAAGAATTATATTCATTATTTACTTTTGATAGATTTTTTAGAAATATAATATTTAAAAATGTTTTAATAGTTGAGAATAACTATAAATCTATATTTAGTTATGTTTTAAGTAAAAAATATGGTTATAAAGAAAAAGATTATTTAAATATTAATAACTTTAATAGAAATAAAGAAACTAGTAGACAAATTAATGACTTGCTTAGAAAATTAAAAAGACAAATTAGAATTAATGGATATCAACATCAAGCTACTAGCCACTATATAAATAATTATGGTTATATACCAATGTGGGTTAGTGTTAAAGTATTAAGTTTCGGACTTATGAGTGAGCTATTCTCCATATTAAAAGATGAAGATAGCGAAGAAATAGCTTCCTATTATGGAATAGAACCTGATGCACTTGAAGACTATTTATCAATACTTTCAAATTATAGAAATTTATGTGCTCATGAAGATATACTTTATAATCATGAAACACAGAAAGGTATTGTTGATACAAGATATCATGAATTATTAGAAATACCACAAGTAGATGGTGAGTATATATATGGAAAACATGATATATTTGCTTTAATAATTATATTGAAACAAATGTTAACACATACAGATTTTAAAATGATGATGAATGAAATTGATTATGAAATTGAATGGTTATCATCTAAATTACATTCTATAGATGTTCAAAAAGTTTTGTATAGAATGGGATTTCCAGATAATTATAAACAAATATCATATATGGAATAGGAGGCACTATGAAAAATAATAGTTCTTATTTATTGAGTGTAGTGATTGCAATGTTTGCTGGTGCATTTTTTATGTACGTTTATATACAAAATAATCCTATTGTGCAAGAACAAGTATCAACAGGAGACTCTATTGTTAAAAATGTTAATGTTACTGAAAATGGAATATCTTCCGGTATAGAAAATGTTTATGATTCAGTTGTAGTAGTTGAAAACTATAAAAAAACTAAATTAGCTGGTATTGGTTCTGGCTTTATATATGATGCTAAAGGATATATATTAACTAATCATCATGTTATTGAGGATGCTACAGAAATCAAAGTAAAATTGATGGATGGTGAAACTATAGTTGCGACAGTTATTGGTAGTGATGAATATGCTGATATAGCTGTTATTAAGATAGATACATCTTATGTAAAAAAAGTTGCTAAGATTGGAGACAATAGTAAGATGAAAGTTGGAGATACTGTATTTACTATTGGTTCTCCATTAAGTGTTGATTATGCTGGTACTGTAACTAGAGGAATACTAAGTGGTAAAGATAGAATGGTTGCTGTTTCTGTAGGTAATTCAAGTACTAATGATTGGATTATGAATGTTATGCAAACTGATGCTGCAATTAATCCTGGAAATAGTGGTGGTCCACTTTGCAATGTTAGTGGCGAAGTTATTGGCGTTAACTCTATGAAAATTGTTAAATCTGAAATTGAAGGAATAGGATTTGCAATACCAATCGAAGATGCAATTGAATATGCAAATCTAATATTAAAAGGCGAAAAAATTCAAAGAGCATACTTAGGTGTAAGTATGACCGATTTTACAACATCATCTCAATATTTGAGACAAGAAGGTATAACAATTGATAGTAGTGTAACAAGTGGTGTTATAGTTGTAGATGCTGTAAAAGGTGGCCCTAGTGCAGATGCTGGTATTAAAAAAGGCGATGTAATTACAAAATTAGGTAAATATGATATTACTAGTGTTGCGGAATTGCGTTATTACTTATACAAATATAAACCAAAAGAAAAGATTGAAATTAAAGTTATGAGAGGTAAAACCGAAAAAACATTTAATGTAACTTTGGGAGCAAATTAATTGCTCCTTTTTCTTGATAAAAAACATATAATTTTATATAATTATTTATATAATAAAGGGTTGGTATTATGAAAAAAGATTTTGAATATTTAGATTCTAAAAGAGTATTAAAAGAATTAAAGTCTTCACTTAATGGTTTAAGTGAAAAAGAAGTTAGAAGTAGGATAAAAACTTATGGTTTAAATGAACTTCCTAAAGAGAAAGAAAAAAGTATTTTACAAATATTTATAAGTGCAATTAATGATCCTATTATATATGTGTTAATAGTTGCTTCTATTTTATCATTTATAGTGGGAGAATACTTAGATGGTCTTGCAATAATATTTATAATTATGGTTGATGCTGTAGTTTCTACAGTTCAAGAAATAAAGGCTGAAAAGAATTCCGAAGCTCTTAAGAATTTAATAAAGGTAAAAGTTAAAGTTGTTCGTGAGAATAAACATTATGAGATAGATTCTTCATATTTAGTTCCTGGAGATATTATTATTGTAGAACCTGGTACTAAGGTATCAAGTGACGCTAGAATTATTAATTCAAATAATTTAACTGTTGATGAATCTGTTCTTACTGGTGAAAGTATTGGAGTTGCTAAAAGTAGTGATTCTGCATCTCTTGGTGATGACTCTAAGAAATGCATGATATATGCGGGTACTTCTATTTTAACTGGTAGAGCTATTGCTGTTGTTACAGCGACTGGTATTGATACGGAAGTTGGAAAAATTGCTGAAAAAGTTACTTCTACAGAAGAAAGTAAATCACCTTTAACTATTAGAATGGAAAAATTCTCTAAACAAATTACTTTGATGATTGTTGGAATTTCAATTATAATTGGTTGTGTATTGATTTATAAACAATATCATTTTATGGATATATTTCTTGCGGTAGTTGCACTTGCTGTATCTGCTATGCCAGAAGGTTTACCTCTTTCTTTAACATTAGCTCTAACTATTGGTTCAAATAAGATGGCTAAAAGAAATGTTATTGTAAAAAAACTAAATTCGGTAGAAAGTTTAGGAAGTTGTACAGTAATTGCGAGTGATAAAACTGGGACTCTTACTGTTAATGAACAAACTGCTAAAAAAATAGTAATGTCTAATGGTGAAACATTCGAAATAGATGGAAATGGTTATAATGATGTTGGTAAAGTTATTCCAGTAGGAGATGCAAATATAGCAAATGCTAGATATATAGCTACGCTAGGAGTAGTTAACAATGAATCAATGCTTGAAAAAGTAAAAGGTAAGTGGGATAAGTTTGGTGATTCAATTGATATTGCTTTTCTTGCATTAGGAAGAAAACTTGGAATAAAAAGTTCTGAATTTAAAAAAGTTTCTGATATTCCATATGAATCTGAAAAGAAATATAGTGCAGTATTCTATAGAATAGATAATGATGTATTATGTACTGCTAAAGGTTCTGTTGAAGTAATACTAGACTTTTGTAAATATTCATATGAAGATGGAGAAAAAGTAAAATTAAATAAAGAAAAAATATTAAAGCAAAATGAAGAATTAGCATCTAATGGATATAGAGTAATTGCTATATGTGATGGTGATGTTCCATTAAAAGAAAAATATTCTGAAAAAGATGTTAAGAATTTAACATTTATTGGATTAGTAGGATTTATAGATCCGGTTAGAAAAGAAGCAGTAGGTGCTATAAAAAAATGTAAAACAGCTGGTATTAAAGTATTGATGATTACAGGAGATCATGCCTTAACTGCTTATGCCATTGCTAAAGATTTAAATATAGTTAGTAGTAAAGAGGAAGTAGTTACTGGAAGTGATTTAGATTTTTATTCAGATAATGATGAAAAAATTGATAGATTTGTTGAAGGTAAAAAAGTATTTGCTAGAGTTACACCTTTACAAAAATTAAAAATTGTTGAATCATTACAACGCCAAGGTGAATTTGTAGCTGTTACAGGTGATGGAGTAAATGATGCTCCTGCTATAAAGGTTGCTAATATTGGCGTTGCTATGGGAAGTGGCACTGATGTAGCAAAAGAAACTGCTAAAATGATTATAATAGATGATAACTTCTCATCAATAGTTGCAGGTATTGAGGAAGGACGTAATGCATACTCAAATATTAGAAAAATATGTTTAATGTTACTTTCTTGTGGACTTGCTGAAGTTTTATTCTTTGTATTATCAATTGCATTTGATTTACCAATGCCTTTAGTTGCAATACAATTATTATGGTTAAATTTAGTAACAGACGGACTTCAAGATATGGCACTTTCATTTGAAAGAGAAACAGATACTATAATGAAAGAAAAGCCAAGAAGTACTAAAGAAAGCTTATTTGAAAAAGAACTTGTTAAACAAATATTCTTAAGTGGTATGTTCATTGGACTACTTGTATTTGTTGTTTGGTATGTACTTATTAATAATTTACATATGGAAGTTGCTCATGCTCGTGGATATGTGTTAGCACTTATGGTATTCATTCAAAATATGCATGTACTTAATTGTAGAAGTGAAAGTAAGAGTGTATTTGAAAATGGATTTAAACAAAATAAATTTGTATTATTTACAATAGTTGGAACAATAATATTACAAATGATAGTTATGGAAGTTCCAGTATTATCTAGATTCTTACAAACATATGATGTTCCAAATTTACATCTTGTAATTTTATTTGTTATCTCACTTCCAATTATATTTATAATGGAAATGTATAAGTTCGCAAAAAAACATAAAAATAAATAAACATGTGTTATAATTATTATAGGAGAAGAAAATATGAAAAAGAATATATTACTGTTAATTAATGGCTTCGGTGTAGAGCAAAAAGATTCTTATGATATATATTCAGCTGAATTAATGCCAAATATGGATAGATTGACAAAAGAATGTTTATTTTCTTCTTTATCTAGTAATGATTTGGATTATAAAAGTGGATATAGAAGTTTTAGTATTGGAATTAAAGAGCCGCTATCTTATAGTATAGTTGAGAATAGTATATCAAATACTGAATATAAAAATACTCAAATAATGAAATACTTATATTCTCAATTAAATGAAGATAATGGCAAGAAATTACATATATTTTGTTATTGGGATAATAATAGAACTATTGAACAATTATTATTTTTTATCAAAGAAATGAAATTGTATATTAAATCAAAAATATTTATACATCTAGTTATGACTCAACAATCGTTAAATGATTATAAAGATATTGATAGAAACTTTACAACGTTAAATTATGAACTTGGTGATAATATTAAACTTGGTGTTGTAACTGGAAATAAGCATTTAGAAAATTTACTTGCATTTAAAGATTTTATAAAAACGTTAGCTACTGAAGCTGGTGAAAAGTGGAAAGATTTGAGTAAAAAAGTTGAGGTTTTATTTCAAACAAAAACTGTACCAACGATGGCTAGAACATTTGCGGTAAACCCTGGATTTGGTGTTAATGATAATGATTTCTTCTTATTCTTTAATTATTCTAATATAGATATAACAAGATATTTTAAAGAGTTTGAAGTTCAAAGATATAGAAAAATAGATACATCAACAATTAAAACATATTCTTTGTTTCCAGTTAAATGTGATACTAGACAAATTCCTTTTATGTATAATTTTGCTGTATCATCAACGTATGCTTTACAATCTTTAGAATCTATTGGAGCAAAAGCAATAATAATGGCTGATAAAGATAAATGTCCTTATATAAATTATTATATGACAGGTCTTAGAAATACAATAAGCGAAAACTTAAAATATTTATCAATTGATGATGGATTTATATATGATGCTGATAAAGTTATACAAACATTAAAAGCTTATCCTCAAGAATTAATTATTATTAATTATGAAATAGATACATGTGTTAAAATAGATGACATTGAAGATAGATTAAGAAAGATAGATGTTGTTATAGGAAAAGTAGCAGAATTTACATTGGCTAATAATTATGGACTATTTATATCTTCTCTTTACGGAATAGAAAGAGAGATGTATAATAATAAACATGAATTACATAAAGTTAATTTTTCTGTTAGAGTTCCGGTTATAGCTTATGATAGAGGACTACCTGGTGGAAGTTATTCTTTATCTGAAGGAACAGCAAATGATTTACTTAATGCAATAGTTCATAATATAAATGGTAGTTATACAAATTCAGGAATTGTTAAGAGAAAAACAAGTCTCTTCTCATTCTTATATAAAAAGCCAAAGGGAGATAAGTAATGAAAAAACCTACGTTAAGAAGAATTTGTGCTTATATTGTCGACTTAATAGTGATTACAATAATAAGTTCTATGTTTGTTAGAATTGAATTTCTAAATCCAAAATATGATGAATATCAAAAGGCATATGATGAATATATTGATTTTGCCGGAGAGGTTATAAACAATCCTGAAAAAGCAAATGATAGTAATCTAAATGATATATCATATAATTTATCTAAAACTGGCCTTGCTACAAATGTCATAACATTAGTAGTTACTGCATTATATTTTCTTGGATTTCAATATATAAATCAAGGTCAAACCTTAGGAAAAAAATTATTTAAAATAAAGGTTGTTGATTCTAATAATAATAGACCTAAGTTTTATCAAATATTAATTAGAGCTTTATTAATAAATAGTATAATTACTAATACTATTTCTGATGTGTTAATTAGTACGCTTTCTAAAAATGCTTATATGGCAAGTTCACAATATATTCAATTAGTTGATATGGCTATAATGGCTGCATCATTTATTCTAATTATGTTTAGAGAAGATGGTAAAGGCCTTCATGATATGATAGCAGGTACAAAGGTTGTATTTGAATCAGAAGTAAAAGAAGAAGAATCAAAAGTAAAAGAAGCTAAAGTTGTTAAAACTAGTAAAAAATCTAAAAATATAAAAGAGGAAGAATAATGAAAATAGGTATAGCTAATGATCACCACGGCGTAGAATTAAAAAATAAAATAATAAAATATCTACATGAAAATAATATAGAATGTATAAATTTTGGTACTGATAATAGTGAAAGCGTTGATTATGTTGAATATGCTGTAAAGCTATGTACAGCAGTTAATGAAAAGCAAGTTGATTTAGGTATATTAATTTGTGGTACTGGTATCGGTATGAGTATTGCAGCTAATAAAGTTAAAGGAATTAGATGTGGAAAAGTAGCAACTCCTCGTGAAGCAGCACTTACTAAAGAACATAATATGGCTAATGTAATTGCATTATCTGAATATACTCTAAATGTTGAAGAAATAGTTGATGCGTTTATAAATACAAAAAATTCTACTGAGGAAAGACATATTAGAAGAATAAAAGAAATTAGTCAATTAGAAAATAAATAAGCATTGTGAATAACAATGCTTTTTATGTATAATATTTTAAAAAGTGTTCACTCTATTATTAGGAGAGTGAAATATGAATAAATATTCTAAAATTTTATTACCAACATTTTATATTGGAATTATTGCAGTTATGGTTTTATGTGCAACACTTGTTGTGTCTGGAGTAAAGACTTACTTAACAAATAGAGAAGAAATGAAATTTACTATTGATAATGTTTTTGATGAAGATACTACACCTGTTGTTAAAACTGAAACAAATACAATAGTAAAACCATATATTGCAGAATCAGTAAAAATTGGTAGATATTTTTATGATTTTGAATCAGATGAAAAGAAGCAAGAAAATTCATTAATACTATATGAAGATACATACATGCAAAATAATGGCGTTGATTATGTAGATAGTAAAAACTTTGATGTTGTAGCTATTTTAGATGGAGAAGTTATTTCAATAGAAGATAGTGAAGTATATGGAAAAGTTGTAACTATAAAACATAATGATAACTTAAAATCAGTATATAGTAACGTAGATGGAGTTTTAGTTTCTGTTGGCTATAAAGTAATTCAAGGTGAAATATTTGCGATGAGTACTAAGTCAAAATTACAATCTGATTATGAATCATTATTACATTTTGAAGTATTTTATAAAGAAAGTGCAATAGACCCTGAAAATATGTATACTTTATCAGTAAGTGATTTTCAATAAAATAGATAGTAATATCTATTTTTTATTGGTTTTTTCGTTGAAAATGTAAAGTAGGAGTGGTATTATTAATATGGACGTATAAGTAAGGAGACTATCATGATTAA
>CAVDFY010000090.1:0-1635 GCA_963607925.1 bacterium | reverse complement strand
CATAGGAAGAGAGTAGTTAATACTATTGTTAGTAAAATGATGAGTAATCAAATTGATTTTAAAATTAATGAATTTGATGATTATTCTCCTGGACTCTTAAAAATTATTAAAGACGAAAGAAGAAATACTGTATATATTTTAGATTTAGAACTTCCTAGTGGTGATGGAATTGATATAGCTAGATATATCAGAAATGAGTGCAATAATTGGGTTAGTCCCATAATTATTGTTACTGCACATACATCGCTTTATTATGAGGTGTATAAACAAAGATTACAGTTATTAGATTTTATTGGAAAGTGTAATTCCGTTGAAGAAAATGTATCTGAAAATATAGATATATGTTTAAGAATGCTTAATGTAGAAAAAGTTTATAGGTATACATATAAGAGTATTGATTATACATTGCCTATAGATTCAATAGATTATATTGTTAGAGATGGAAGACAAACTAAAATTGTTACATTAGATAACGACTATTATCAAAATATTTCAATTAAAGATATTAAAGCATTACTTCCAAAGTATTTTATTTGTTCTAATAAAGGTGTTCTTATAAATTTTAAAAATGTTGATAAAATAGATTGGAATAAGGAAATGGTATATTTTAAAGATGGTAAATCTGAATATTTGGTATCTCGTAGTCATAAAAAGGAGATAGATGAATATGTTATGGTTTAGATATGTTTTGTTATCAATTATTTCTTCTATAACATTAATGATTACTTTATTTTCTTATGCTAAGATAAGCGATAATTATAAATTTAAATTAAATATTAAAAATATAATTGTCTTAATTGTTAGTGGAATATTGATTACTATTAATATTAATGCGAATACAGGATATTCAAGAGCCTTGATTGGTTATTTGATTACGGTAATTAATTGTTATATCGTTTTTAGTGATGATTTCAATTTAACTATTATAAAGGGTACTTTTTGTTATTTGTTATCGTTTATATTCGAAATAATATTATATGTATTCCTTATAGCTACAAAAATGTTTAATCTTGAAATTATTGATAAGAGTTTAATTGTTAAATTTTTATTTTCTATTGTGACTGTTGCTTTCCCTTATGTGATATTATCAATTAAACGAATAAATAAAATAATAAAAAAATTTATGGATAATTTAAATAGACCGATTATTACTAGTATAGTTTTTATATCTTGTTTGTTATCTGTTGCTACTATTTCTTATAAAGCTATAAACAATTTATCAACAAAGAAATATATTGATAGTATATTCTTATTGTTATTTTTTATATTTTTAATATATTTGATTATATATAATAAATATATGGTTGTTAAAGAAGTAAAAAGGACAGAAGAATTATTAGATATGATGACTATATATGAAAAGAGAATTGATGAAGATAGAATTATAAGACATGAAATGTTAAATAATTTACTTGCTTTAAAAAGTTTTAAAGATAAAAATAGTAAAGACTTTGATAAAACATTAGATGATTTTATTATGACATGTAGTAATAAGTCAGTTGGAATTAAAAATATTTATAAATTACCATCAGGATTAAAAGGTATTGTTTACTATAAAATGAATATAGCTAGTGATAAAAAGATTAACTACAATATTAATATATCTAAGCAAGTAAATATTAAGTTAGAAAAAGA
>CAVDFY010000089.1:2824-6279 GCA_963607925.1 bacterium | reverse complement strand
ATCAATTACTATTTCAAAATCATAAACATCAGTAATTCCAATGTCGTTATTTGCATTCACAATAATTGAAAATATAAATCCTATTAATAACATAACAATAAACAATTTCTTTTTCATTTTTTACTCCTTTAATAAATAAAGTAATTTATAATTTCACCAATAAAGTATGATGATGCATTTAATATTAGTGAAAGTACAAATGGATTTATCTTTTTGAAATTTAATATTTTTTTGTATGTAAATCCTTCAACAATAACTACTAAAAGTTCTAATATTATTATTGATGCAATCCTATTAAAAATCCTATTATAAGTAATGTATACAGTTACTGACACAAGTAAAGGATTTGTCATGGTATTAACGAGTATTATATTTAAAATATCTTTTTTATCTCTTACTCCTAAAATTAGTGCTACTATAAGTTCTATTAATATTGTAAAAAATAAACATCTAGCCATCACTATTGGTAGTTCATCTATAGTCACTTCTACTCACTCCTATTATATTTATAATACCATAATTAAGTTTTTTTGTCATTAAAAAAAGTCAGTTTCAACTGACTATTTATTTAACTTTGCGAATTTTTTGAATTCACTTGAATCTTCTAAATCTGTTTCTTCAAGTTCTTCTAATATTTGTTTTTGTTTTCTTGATAGACTTGTTGGAATTATAAGTTTAAGTACACAATAGAAGTCTCCTTTTTTCCATGAGTCTGGATTGTTAATACCTTTTCCTTTTATTCTCAAGATATCTCCTGGTTGACTTCCATCTTTTATTTTTAAATCAACATATCCATCAATTGTTTTAATTGTTTTAGTTGTTCCAAGACATAAATCTGTTATTGTAACTGGTACTTCTAAATATATATCATTTCCTTCTCTTTTATAATTATCATCTGGTGTTATTCTTATTTCAATATATAAATCTCCATTAGGTCCACCATTTATTCCTGGTTCCCCTTTACCACTTAATCTTAGTTGCTCTCCATTATCTATTCCTGCTGGAACATCAATTGTAATTGTTTTATGTACTTTTATTTTTCCATTTCCTTTGCAAGTATTACATCTTGTTTTATATATTTTACCTTTTCCATTACATTCTGGACATACTGTTCTACTTTGCATTGCTCCAAAAATTGTGTTGGTTTGTCTTACTACATAGCCAGAACCATTACATTCTGAACATGTTGTTTCGCCATGACCACCTTTACCATCACAGTCATCACAATTTTCATAGTATTCAAGATCTATATCTTTTTTACATCCGTAAACAGCTTCCATAAAGTCTATTTTCATTCCATAAAGTGAATCGCTTCCTTTACGAGCTCTTGATGATGATTTACTTCCACCACCAAATCCACTAAATGAACTAAAGCCTGCACCACCAAAAAGATCATCAAAAATGTCTCCAAAGTCGAAGTTACCGAATGGATTTGCACCGCCTCCATAGCTTGCTCCTCCACCTGCATTTCCATATGGATTTTCGAATGCTGCGAATCCATATTGATCGTATTTAGCACGATTTTCTTTATCGGAAAGGCAAGCGTAAGCTTCTTGTGCTTCTTTGAACTTTTCTGGTGCGTCTGGGCTCTTATTTAAATCTGGGTGAAATTCTTTTGCTTTTTTTCTAAAAGCACTTTTTATTTCTGCTTCAGTTGCATCTTTAGATACGCCTAAAACTTCATAATAATCTCTTTTTGCCATAACTACTCTCCATTCATATATTCATTTAGTAATTTTACTTTTTCAGCAAATAATTGGAATGCTTCGTTTAATGTATTTTCATCACTTAAATCAATTCCAAGTTTGCTTAATAATTCTTGTGGATAATCACTACAACCACTACTTAAGAATTCTATATATTTATCTTTAAAGTTTTTATCTTTTTCTAATTTATCTGCGATTAAAAGTGCACTTATGAATCCAGTTGCGTATTTATAAACATAAAATGATGTGTAAAAATGTGGTATCTTTGACCATTCGTATTGAATATCTTTATCTACAACTACAGCCCCGCTAAAATGTTTTTTATTTAATCCATAATAAGTTTTACAAAGTAAATCTTTAGTAATTGCTTCACCTTTTTCATACTTTTTATGAATAATATATTCAAATTCAGCGAACATCATTTGTCTATAAACAGTTCCTTTGAATTTATCTAAAAATTCTACTAGATAATATATTTTCTCATCTTTATCACTACTATTTTTAATTAAATAATTAGAAAGTAATGCTTCATTTACTGTTGATGCAATTTCTGCTAAAAAGATTGGATAGTCTGCATTTATATAATCTTGCTTTGCATTACTATAATAGCTATGCATAGCATGTCCCATTTCATGAGCAAGTGTACTTACTGAATCAATATCATTTTCATAGTTTAATGATACATAAGGATCTACTCCATATGTACACCATTCGAATGCACCGCTTCTTTTAGCTTTCTTAGGATATACATCTACTACATTATTGTTTAAAAGCCTATTAAATTCTTTTAAATAATCTTCTCCAAGTGGAGATAGTGCCTTATTAACTATTTTAATTCCTTCTTCGTATGGAATATCTTTTTTAGGCACAGATGATGTATTTACATATGTATCATATAGATGTAATTTATATCCAAGTTCTTTTCCTTTTAATTTATAATATTCTTTTAAATATTTAGTATTTTTATTAGTGATTTTTATTAAACTTTCATATAGTTTTGTATTTATCTTATCACTAAACAAATACATTTCTAAAATACTATTATATTTTCTTGTTTTTGAAATAAATGCATTTGTTTTAACTTTTCCAGCATACAAAGCACTTAAAGTATTTATATGTTTTTCATAATATTTATTATCTTTTTTGAATGCATTTTTTCTTACGTTTCTATTCTTTGATGTAATGTATCTTACATAGTTTGAAGAAGTTAACTCTACTTTCTTTCCTTCTTCATCTTTGATATAACCTAAATCTATATCTACATTATCTAGCGCATTAAATGCATCTCTTGCAGTTGTAAATGTTTCACTTGCATTTGATAATAACAATTCTTCAGGCTCGCTAAGTATATGTTCTTTTCCTCTAAATATTTTTTCAAATGCAAATTTATATTTTTCTAGTTCTGTATTTTTAGATAATAATTCTTGTACTTCCTTATAATCTTTACTTAGAATTTCTGGAGTTACAAATGTTCTTACACTTGAAGAAGTATTCATTATATTATTAGATTTTTCTTTCTTTACTAAGAATTCTTCATCACTCATATTATCATAGTATCCAAGATATGCATAAATATATATTCTTTCTGTTAGCATATCTATTTCAGTATCAAGCTTTAAGAATTCTACTAAAGTCTCTTCGCTTTCGAATATTCTTCCTTTGTATTTAACTATTTCATCTGATAGTTTTGTTACTTTATTTATTGTTTCATTAAAGTCTTCATCGCTTTTAAATAACTTTGTTAAGTCC
>CAVDFY010000089.1:0-2814 GCA_963607925.1 bacterium | reverse complement strand
TTAAGTCCCATTTGTATTTATCCATTATTTCTCCTTTATATAAATTAAGGGCTCAAGTGTTTGAGCCCCTAACTCAGTTAATTATTTAATTATTTTTCTTCGAATTCAGCATCTTTTACATTGTCTTTTTTATCTTTTTTATCTTCTGTTTCTTCAGATGCATTTTCACTTGCTTTTTGTGATTCAGCAGCTTTTTCTTGATAGATTCTACTTGATAATTCCATTACTTTCTTAGAAAGTTCTTCACTTGTACTCTTAATTTCATCGTTGTCATCTTTTTCTAAAGCATCTTTAGTATTTTTAACAAGTTTTTCTATTTCTTTTTTTTCATCATCTTTTACTTTGTCACCAAAGTCTTTTAATGTTTTTTCAGCAGCAAATACCATTTGTTCTGCATCGTTCTTAATTTCTGCAGCTTCTTTACGTTTGTTATCTGCTTCTTTATTTGCTTCGGCTTCTTTCATCATTCTATCGATTTCTTCATCACTTAAATTTGAAGATGCTGTAATTGTAATTGCTTGTTCTTTATTAGTTCCTAAATCTTTAGCTTTAACATTAACGATACCGTTGGCATCAATATCGAATGATACTTCGATTTGTGGTACTCCTCTTGGAGCTGGTGGTATGTTAGTTAATTGGAAGTGTCCTAATGTCTTGTTATCAGCAGCCATTGGTCTTTCACCTTGTAGGATATGAATATCTACAGCTGGTTGATTATCAGCAGCAGTACTGAATACTTGACTCTTAGTTGTTGGAATAGTTGTATTTCTTGGAATTAATACAGTCATAACGTTTCCTAATGTTTCAATGCCTAATGATAGAGGTGTAACATCTAAAAGTACTAAGTCATTAACTTCTCCAGTTAATACACCACCTTGAATAGCAGCACCCATTGCAACTACTTCATCTGGGTTAACTTCTTTGCTTCCTTCTTTTCCTAATTCTTCTTTAACTAAATCTTGAACACATGGTATTCTAGTTGATCCACCAACAAGTAATACTTTGTCAATATCTTTCTTAGTTAATTTAGCTTCTTTAAGAGCATCTCTCACTGGTTTTCTAGTTGTTTCTACTAAGTCACTAATTAACTCTTCAAATTTAGCTCTTGTTAATGTCATATCAACATGTAATGGACCATTTTCACCTTGAGTAATGAATGGTAAGCTAATTTGAGTAGTCTTAACACCACTTAAGTCTTTTTTAGCTTTTTCTGCTCCTTCTTTTAATCTTTGCATAGCAAGTTTATCTTTAGATAAATCTATACCATTTTCTTTCTTGAATTCAGAAATAATGTAATCCATAATAGCTTTATCGAAGTCATCTCCACCTAAATGGTTGTTACCACTTGTAGCTTTAACTTCAAATACACCATCACCTAATTCTAGAATTGAAACATCAAATGTTCCACCACCTAAATCGTATACTAGAACTGTATGAGCATTTTCTTGTTTATCAAGTCCATATGCTAGTGCAGCAGCTGTTGGTTCATTTATAATTCTTTCAACATCTAATCCTGCGATTTTACCTGCATTCTTAGTAGCTTGTCTTTGAGCATCATTGAAGTATGCTGGAACTGTAATAACAGCCTTAGTAACTTCTCCACCTAAATAAGCTTCTGCAGTTTCTTTTAAGTTCATAAGAATTTTAGCACTTATTTCTTCTGGTGTATATTTCTTTCCTTCTGCTTCTACTTTTTCACTAGTACCCATTAATCTTTTAATAGAGCTAATTACGTTTGTTGAAGTTTGAGCTTCACGCTTTGCAACGTCTCCAACTCTTACTTCGCCATTTTTAAAACTTACTACTGAAGGAGTTGTTCTATTTCCTTCAGCATTTGGGATAACCTTTGGTTCTCCACCTTCTAGTACAGCAACACAACTGTTTGTTGTACCTAAATCTATACCTATAACTTTATTACTTTTTGCCATAAATTTATCATCTCTCCTTATTTATTTACTTTAACCATAGCATGTCTAATAACTTTGTCTTTATATTTATAACCTTTAGTTAATACTTCAAGTACTACGTTTTCAGGTTTGTTTTCATCGTGTTCTGTAAGTACAGCTTCAGCTACATGAGGATCAAATTCTAGTCCTAAGCACTCTACTTCACGAACTTCGAATTTGTCTAGTAAAGCAGTAAGATTTCCAAGTATCATTTTAAATCCACTTAAGAATTTACTTACTTCATCAGATAAATCATTGTCATCCATCATAATAGCTCTTTCTAAGTTATCTTTAACTACTAAGATTTCTTTAATGAATGATTCACCTTCGTATTGAAGCATTTTACTTATTTCACTTTGAGTTCTTGTTTTGAAGTTTAAATATTCAGCTTGTAAACGCATATATTTTTCTTCTAATTCTTTATTTCTATTTTCAAGGATTTGAATTACCATTTCTGGATCTATTGTTCCACAACCTGAACATCCATCGCATGATCCTGCACAGCCACTTTCTTCTGTTTTTACTTCTTCGTGTACATCTTCGCAGTTACATTCGTTTCCTTCATTACATCCACAATCGCAACTTTCGTCACAATTTGTTTTCTTTACTTCTTCGTCTTTCGATCTTTTAGCCATTTATTTTCTCCTTTAAATCATTTATCGTTATTATACTTTTTCTCTATATTTTCTTTTAGATACTCAAGCATATTTACAACTCTTTCATATTCCATTCTTTTTGGACCTATTACAGCGATAGTGCCTTCCCTACCACCAGCATTGTATTTTGTTTTAACAACTGTTACATTGTCATCTATTTCAGATTCGCTACCAATATATACCTTAACCTCATCGTCACTTTCTTCAATTTT
>CAVDFY010000088.1:0-10137 GCA_963607925.1 bacterium | reverse complement strand
ATCTTCGGTATTGGCATACATATCTGGACTATTAATAGATAAAAATAAAAGTATAAAAAATAAAAAAATTATATTGATAGTGTTTATTGTTTTAGATATCTTGATATTAGGATATTTTAAATATTTTAATTTTATATTAGAAAGTATTAATAATATATTTAATACTGATTTTGATACTTTGAATATTGTTTTACCTATAGGTATTAGTTTTTATACTTTTCAAGGAATAAGTTATGTTATTGATGTATATAGAGGAGCTCAAGTTCAAAAGAGTTATATAAATTTTGCTACTTATTTAACTTTCTTTCCTCAATTAATTGCTGGGCCTATTGTTAGGTATGAAGACATTCGTGAAGAAATTATAAATAGGAAATTTAATAGTGATGATTTCGCTAGTGGAGTAGAGAGATTTTGTATTGGCTTATCTAAGAAGGTTTTGTTATCAAATGTTCTTGCTGAGTTTTTAAATATTTATGCAGGTACTAGTAATCATACTATTTTATTATCTTGGATGACTGGATTAGTTATTCCAATCCAAATTTATTTTGATTTTTCTGGGTATTCAGATATGGCTATTGGTTTAGGACGTATGTTTGGTTTTCATTTTATAGAAAATTTTAATTATCCTTTAATTTCTAAGTCAGCAACTGAATTTTGGAGAAGATGGCATATAAGTTTAGGAACGTGGTTTAGAGATTATATTTATATACCATTAGGTGGTAATAAAGTTAAAGTATCAAGGCATATTTTTAATATTTTGATAGTGTGGGGGTTAACTGGTCTTTGGCATGGAGCAGCATATAATTTTATAATATGGGGTTTATATTATGGAGTACTATTGATATTAGAAAAATACATATATGGAAAATTTTTAAAAAAATATTCATTTATTAGTTATATATACTTTATTATAATTACTATAATTGGTTTTGAAATATTTAATGCTTCATCATTATCCTTACTAAGTAAATCAATATTGGAATTATTTGGTTATGGTACTAATGGGTTTACTAATATGTTAACTAATTATTATGTTAGTAGTTATATTATAGTAATTGTTATTTCGATGATATGCGCTACACCATTATTAAAAAATATTTATAATTTAATGTCGAATAATAAAATATTGAATAAATTTGTCCTTTGCTTAAAACCGGTTATTTGTATTTTATTATTAATATTATGTATAGCATATTTAGTAGATGGTTCTTATAATCCATTTTTATATTTTAGATTTTAAATTTAGTTCATTAAATAAAAATTAATGAACTTTTTAAATTTTAATGTATAATTGAATTACAAAGAGTTTTAGGAGAAATTAACTATGAATTATGTTTATCATGGAAGTAGTATTCCGAATTTGAAAATTATTAAACCACGTAAAAGTACTCATATGAAAGAGTGGGTATATGCAACTCCATCTATTGCAGTTGCAACGATTTTTTTGTCACCAATGCATAGTGATTATTATTATCACTTAGAGGGGGATGGAGTAAATTATGATCTTATATTGGTTGAGAGAAAAGAAGGAATGTTCAAAGAAATATTTAATTATGGTGGACATATTTATAAACTTGATGGAACTAATTTTAAGAGTGGACTTACTGGATGGACAGCTGAAGTAGTAAGTGAACATGAAGAGGAAGTAATAGATACTATATATGTAGAAAATATATATGAAGAATTGGTTAGACTAAGTAAAGAAGGCAAACTTAAATTATATTTATATCCTGATAGATCTAGTTATGTACCACTTGATAATAATGATTTGATTCCTAAAGTTATTAGATGGCAAGATAAGGGAATAAATATTGATAAATTTTATGAGATTTATCCTGAACTTAAAGAAAAGTATTTAGAAAAGATAAAAAATAAATGATGACTTAATTGTCATCATTTTCAGTATTAATTAAATAACTAAAATATTTAGTTTTACCAGATAATACATCTTTATAAAAATTTTGTTTCCATTTAACATAGTTTATTGCTTCGTCAACTTCTTGCTTTTTATGTTCAAGTTCACGTTCTTTAGTTTCAAGAATAGTTTGTCTTTCTGGAATTGAACTTTTTCCTTTTAGACATAAATCTAAATATTCTTTCATTTCAACAATACTCATACCGCAGTTCTTTAGGCAAGAAAGACTTTTGATCCAGTTAATATCATTATCATCAAATACACGATAATTACTTTTGTTTCTTTTAACATTTGGAATTAATCCTTCGTTACAATAAAATTTTAAAGCATCATAGGTTAGACCTGTTTTATTACAAGTTTCTTTCATTGAATATAATTTTTCTGTTTTTGTCATAAATTTCACCTCTTAGTACATTCTAAAACAAGGGTGTAACACACAGTCAATAAAAAAATAAAAAATTCAATAAAAAGTATTGACCGTGTCTAACACACGACATTTATAATTGTATTGTAAATTGATAGTCTTGTCAATTTAGAAAGGGTGAAAAATATGGAATATGTAAAACTTAATAATGGCGTAGAAATGCCAATTTTAGGATTTGGAGTTTATCAAATACCTAAAGAAGAAACAAAAAGGTGCGTCTTAGATGCTATTAAAGTAGGGTATAGAAGTATTGATACTGCGCAAAGTTATTTTAATGAGGCTGAAGTTGGAGAAGCAATTTCTGAATGTGGAGTACCAAGAGAAGAGCTATTTATTACAACAAAAGTATGGATTGATAATTATGGTTATGAAAATTGTAAAAAATCAGTAGAGGAATCTTTGAAAAAATTGAGAACTGATTATATCGATTTAGTATTACTTCATCAACCATTTGGAGATTACTACGGTGCATATAAAGCTTTAGAAGATTTATATGAAGAAGGAAAAATTAGAGCAATTGGTGTATCAAACTTCTATCCAGATAGACTAAGTGATATTTGCTTATTTGGAAGAAAAGTTGTGCCAGCTGTAAATCAAGTAGAAACAAATCCAATAAATGCTCAAGTTGAAGCACAAAAGAATATGGAAAAATATGGAGTACATATTGAAGCATGGGCACCTTTTGGTGAAGGAAGAAATGGTTTGTTTGAAAACGAAACACTTGTTAATATAGGTAAAAAATATGATAAGAGTTCTGCTCAAGTAATACTTAGATGGTTAATACAAAGAGGTGTTATTATTGCTTGTAAATCCACTCATATAGAGAGAATGGAACAAAACTTTAATGTATTTGATTTTGAATTATCAAAAGAGGATATGGAAGAAATAGGAAAGTTAGATACAACAGATAGTTTATTCTTTAATCATCAAGATCCTAAAATGGTAGAATGGTTTGATAATATAGTAAAGGAAAGAAGAACAAATGAAGATTGTCGTAAAGACAAGAAAAGTTGGTAGGAGGAATATATGAAGAAAACTATAATTGGTATAGTGTTAACTATCTTAGTAATTGGTGTTTGTGTAGGTGTCTATTATTACTTTAGTGATAAAAATGAACAAAATGAAAATAATAATACAAATATAAATGATAATACTAATAATGATGTAGTTAATGATAATAATGATAATAATAATGGAAATGATAATACTACAAGCGATAAGAAAATTCTTATAGTTTATTACTCAGCAACTGGTTCAACTGAAAGAGTAGCTAAAGAAATGGCTAATAATTTAAATGCTGATTTATTTAAGATTGAACCTAAGGATGAATACACTAGTGAAGACTTAAATTATAATGATTCTAATTCAAGAGTATCAAAAGAATATAATGATGAGTCACTTAGAAATGTAGAACTTAAAACTACAATAGTTGAAAACTTTGATGAGTTTGATACAGTGTTAATTGGTTATCCTATATGGTGGGGAATTGCAGCATGGCCTGTAGATACTTTTGTAAAGGCAAATGATTTTACAGGTAAAACAGTTATACCATTTTGTACTTCAGCATCAAGTGGTTTAGGACAAAGTGGAAAACTTTTAGAAAGTGAAGCTAAAGATGGAAATTGGCAAGAAGGATATAGATTTAGTTCTGGTGCGTCAAGTTCTGATATTAAAACATTTACTGATAGTATTAATAAATAGTATAATAAATTAGGAGGAAATGAACATAGAAAAATCAAAAGTATATTTTACTAAAGATATAAGTGAACAAGGCCTTATAAAAGTATTTGATGCTTTAAATCGTGAGTTAAAAGGAAAAGTTGCTTAAAATATCAACTGGAGAATTAGGTGGACATAATTATTTAGATTCTAATTTAATTAAAGGTTTAGTTCAAAAATTTGATGGAACAATAGTTGAATGTAATACTGCATATCCAGGTAAAAGAATGAGTTCTAGTGATCACTGGAATACTATTAAGGCTCATGGATTTATGGATATAGCTCCTTGCGATATTATGGATGAAGAAGGAGAGATAGAAATTCCTGTTAATGGAGGAGAACATTTACAAAATAAAAATATAGTAGGAAGTCATATTAAGAATTATGATTCTATGTTAATGTTATCTCATTTTAAAGGTCATGCGATGTGTGGATTTGGCGGAGCTCTTAAAAATATGAGTATTGGAGTTGCTTCAAGTAATGGTAAAGCATGGATTCACTCAGTTGGTAGAACTAAAGATACTAAAGAAATGCGGAATATGCTTGAAGATCAAGATGGATTCTTAGAGAGTATGGCTGAGGCTGATAAAGAAGCAGTAGAATTCTTTAAACCTGAAAATATGGCATATATTAATGTAGCTAATAAAATATCTATAGATTGTAATTGTGATTCAAATCCAGCAGAACCTGAAATGGATGATATAGGAATATTTGCTAGTGTTGATCCAGTGGCTATTGACCAATGTTGTTATGATACAATTGTTAATTCTAATGATTCAGGTAAAGAATTCCTTGTTAATAGAATGAAAGAAAAACATGCGATTCATACTGTTGAAAGAGCAAGCGAACTTGGACTTGGAAATCGTGAATACGAAGTAATCGATATAGATTAGTTATATACTTAGAGAAATCTAAGTATTTTTTATCTTATAGGAAAGTTCTACGTATTAAAAAAATATACAAATAAAAAATGAGTCCATAATAAAACTCATTTTCATTTGGATTAGAATGAATAATTATTTTTCTTCATATTTGTAAATTTTACCTTTAACTCCAATGTAATAAATAGGGACCATTTTTCCGGGACATTTTTCGCAATCAAATCTAGGTGGAACGTCAGTGTCGACATTAACTTGATCAGCTTTGTCTAACATTTCTACAATTTCGGTAGGAATTTTTTCTTTTGTCTTACAGCGAGGACAAATAAATTCAATTTCATTCTTATTTTTCATAAACCAACCTTCTTTTAAAAATTATAGGATCGTTCATATTTAAGAATATCGCCACACGAATCACATTTTAAAGGATTAACATTAAAGGTTTTCATAAGTAATAACTGCCACTTATTCAAAGATTTGATAAATGGTAATTTTACATTATTAAATAGTTTGTTACAAGCATTATACATATGATGTTTTTTAGAAGCATAAAAACCATAATATCTTATTGTTTTAAACTGAGGTTCTGGTATATGCCTAATAAGTCTAGCAATAAATTCAAAAACATGAATTTTCTCAACAACAAAATTATCATCATCATGTCTTTGATACCAAAAGGAGATAAAATTGTTATCAATATCTATTATACGATATTGAGCAAAGCAAGGTCTACCACAATATCTCAAAACATAAGAAATTGCTTTTTTAGAATCAGGAAATTCACTTTTCTTAGCTCTAACATAAAATCCATTATTAGAAACTGAGTATACTTTATCTTTGATTTTTTTAAATTTATCTTTACCGATATCTTTTTCAAGTAAGTCAAGAAGAATTTTTTGAAATCTTTTTCTTAACATATTGAAAGGAATAAAGTCGATTTTTTTAACAGCGTTATTTCCTAGAGCAAATTCAGAGAGTAAACAATGAATATGAACATTCCATTTGTCATCTCTACCAAAGGTATGTAAAGTTAAAACGAAACCAGGTTTAAAATGAAGAGACTTATATTTTTCACTATACCAAGAAAGTAAAGTTTTACTAACTGCTTGAAACATATAATTTAATCTATTTCTATCTTCTAAAAATAAAGGCCAAAGAATATCAGAGATAGTAAATACTAAATGTCTATGAGTAGTTGAAATAAGTTTTGATTCAATACTAGTAGAACGTTGTTTAGCATATTTAATGCCACAAGAATTACAAAATCTACTTTTACAAGTATGAGCAACAATTTTTTCATTATCACATGTAGGACATTTATAAAGAGAAAATCCTAAATTAAGTGTTTGACAATCAATCATTCTTTTAACATCGCGAAAAACTACATCTCTTATTTTTAAATTATTATTTTGAGTATATAAAATAAAATCATCCCAATATTTAGAAAATATATTTTTTAGTTTCCAATATTTATTCTTAGGATAATAAGTATAAAGTTCTTTTTCTGTTTTGAATACATCTATAATACTCATAATATAATTATAAAATAAAAATTACCAATCACAAAGTGATTGGCGACTAAAATTTATTTTAGTCTTTTTTTATTTGCCAAGCAATAGTGGAGGAAAAAATTATGGGAAATGTTTATGTTCAAAAAAGGGGAAAGGTATATCAATATCAGTTTGCTATTGCATCTATTGATGGTAAAAGAAAATATAAAAACAAGTCGGGATTTAAAACCAAATTAGAAGCTATTGAGGCAGGAGTAAAAGCATATAATGAATATATAAATGTGGGACACTGTATAGAGCCGAGTAAAATGTCTTATAGTGATTATTTTGATTATTGGATGAAAGAGCATTGTGAAATAAACTTAAAGTATCATACAATTCAAGCATATCAAAATATTATGAAAAATCATATAAAATCTAAATTAGGATTTTATATATTATCTCAACTAATAACATCAGTTCTTCAAGAGTTGTATAAATAAAAGATTTAGAAAAAAGATTTTCAAAGAAATTTTTAAAAATATTTTGAAAGTTTTAAAAGGATCGTTAGGATATGCAACTGATGTTGTTTTATTAAAGTAAACCAATCATTAAAGGTAAGACTACCAAAATATGATATACCTGATAGTGATCCTGTTTATATATTATCAAATGAGGAAGTGAAAAAAACATTAACAGTTAATAAGAATATTTTAAAGAAAAATCATGTAGGTGGTCCAAAAAATAGACTAACTAGTGGTAATTCAACAACAAACATATTGTTAATTAAGACTTAGTGGACTTTATTATAAAAATAACAAAACAATTTATGATATAGATTTTAAATATGATTTCATATTTATATTCAATATTAGATGTGAAAGTATTATGAATAAATTAAAGACACTAGAAATATTGTTTTTAAAATGGTAGAATGTATGTATAGATAGGTGTAATGATTATGACGGATAGAAAATATGTTTATATGATTGTTATATTAACACTTGTAGTACTAGCATTAGGTCTTTCTTATGCATGGTTTAATGCAATAATTACAGGTAATGATACAGCTAAAAAGAATACAGTAGTAACAGGAGATTTAAAATTAACTTATACTGATACTAATGAGATGTCTCTTAGTAATGCATTTCCGGGAGATTCGTTTGAAAAAGTAATAAGTGTTAAGAATGCTGGTACTGTTAATTTAAATTATAATTTGATATGGCAAGAATTAAATAATGGTATTATAAATAATGAACTAGTAATAGAAGCTACATGTAAAAGATTAAATAGTTCAAATACTGAAGAGGGTACATGTGAAGGAATAAGTGAATCAGCAGTAAACTCAGTCATTATTAAAAATAATATTCTTATTGAACCTAAGGTAACACACGAGTATACTTTAAAAGTAATATTTAAAGATACAGGACTTCCTCAAGATTATAATAAAAATAAAACATTTACAGGTAAACTAGGTATAGAAGAAGCAGTATCTACACCATTTAGAGAAGAGTCATGGTTAACAATAGCAGCAAATGTAAGAGCAGGTAATATTAGTGGTTATAATGTAGGGGATACAAGAGAAATAGACTTAGGAAGTTATGGAATACATAGAGTAAGAATAGCTAATTTATCAACACCAAGTGAGTGTAGCGCTGAAGGCTTCTCACAAAGTGCATGTGGATTTGTTGTTGAATTTGAAAATATAATAATGAAAAGTCAAATGAACACAACAAATACAAATAAAGGTGGATGGCCTGCAAGTAAAGTATATTCATTATTGAATACTGATTTATTTAATGCATTACCTAATGATCTAAAAAGTTCAATAATAGATACAACAGTAGTATCAGGGCATGGAAGTGCAAGTGGAGAAACAAATTTTACATCAACAGATAAGTTTTATTTATTAGCTCCAAAGGAAATATATAGTGATTGGTCAAATACTTATGATTCAACAAAGGATTTAACAAGACAATTAGACTACTATGTGAATAAGGATGTTACTACAAGTAGTTATAGTGGAGCTATAAAGAAGTATGGAACTACTACTAGTTATTGGTGGCTTCGTGCGGCTAATCCTATCAGTACTAGTAACTTCTATATTATGAACATCTATGGTCGCTGGGATGACACTAATGCTAGGAGTAGTTACGGTCTATCGCCAGCTTTCCGATTAGGTTAAATATATAAAGTATATGTAAATTTGATCAAAACAAAATTAGTAGAGAGAACTAAAACAAGTCCGAAAAAACTAAAAGGTAATAAAGATGTTATTTTGAGACTACTCCATGCGAAAACATGGATAGGCGATTATGAGAAACAAATAAATTAAGGATATAAGGAAGAAACCTGCCTTTAGGCAGGAAATGAAAATTTTGAATTTATTATAAATGTTAAAGTAAAATTATTTAATGACAAGATTAATAGTAAGTAGAAATAGAGATGTCAGCTCTAAGATTTAAAAGTTGATTATGTTGATAATGCATATGAACTTCAAATGGAAGTAATGAATTTATGTTCAAAATTATCAGCAAGATTGGCGAGAATAAATCAGCAAAGACTAAAAATAAAGGTATAAAACAAAGCATGTCCAGAAAAGGAAATAGTATGGATAATAGAATGATGGAAAACTTTTTTGTACCACTTAAAATTGAAATATTCTACGACCATGAAGATAAATATAAAACACTAGATGAATTAATTATAGTAATCTAATTAATGGTAATTTTTATATGATATAATATAAGAAATTAGGAGGATTTATGGAATTAGTAATAATGGCTGCAGGTATGGGTAGTAGATTTGGAGGACTTAAGCAAATTGAACCAGTACATAAGAATGGAGAATTCATTATAGATTATTCTATATATGATGCAATTAGATATGGATTTGATAAAGTTGTTTTTATAATTAAAGAAGAGAATTATGAAGTATTTAAAGAAACAATTGGAAATAGAATATCTGATAAAATAAAAGTTGAATATGTTTTTCAAAAAAATGATAATGTGCCTTTTGAAGTACCTAGTGATAGAGTTAAACCGTTGGGAACCGCTCATGCGATATTGTGTTGTAAAGATGTGGTAAAAGATAACTTTCTTGTGATAAACTCAGATGATTTTTATGGAAGAGATGCATTTGAGGTAGCTAGTAATTATCTAAAAAGTAATCATTCATCTAATGAATTTGGTATGGTAGGTTATTTAGTTAATAACACTCTTACAGAAAATGGTTCAGTTAAAAGAGGAGTTTGTGAAGCAGAGAATGGTATAGTTACTAATATAGTTGAATGTTCTGTTCAAAACATTGATAGAAAGGTAGTAGCTTCACCACTTGATGGACGTGATAGTTTTGAAGTTAATGATGATGTGTTAGTTTCTATGAATATGTTTATGTTTACACCTAAAATATTTGAACTATTAGAACGTGACTTTTTAGAATTCTATAAAAATAATGTTAATGATTTGTTGAAATGTGAATATTTAATACCAGAAGTAGTATGTGATAATATAAAAAAGGGTAATATTGTTTTTAAGACATTTAAAACATCTTCTAAATGGATGGGAATAACATATAAAGAAGATAAAGAAAGTTTAGTTGAAGGTATTAACTTATTGATAGAAAAAGGTGAATATCCTGACAAGTTGTGGCAGTAGTCACAACTTTTGGCTCTAGATAATCTAGTGGGGAGTAAAAAATAACTATTTAGAC
>CAVDFY010000087.1:0-5400 GCA_963607925.1 bacterium | reverse complement strand
GCATTAGCTCGTGAAGCATGTTTTAGAGCTATAGGTGAAAAGCCATTTAGAGTACAAGTAATAGGTGGTATTGCTATTCATAGAGGTAATATTGCTGAGATGAAAACTGGTGAAGGTAAAACTTTAACAACGGTTCTACCTGCATATTTAAATGCTTTAGAAGGAAAAGGTGTTCATGTTATTACAACTAATGAATACTTATCAACTCGTAATGCTGAATGGATGAAGCCAATATATGATTTATTAGGTGTAACAGTAGGAATTAATACTAGAGATAAAAATCCTCAAGAGAAGAGAGAAGCATATAATGCTGATATAACATATACAACTAATAATGAATTAGGTTTTGATTACTTAAGAGATAATATGGTTGTACATAAGGAAAACAGAACTCAAAGAGGACTTAACTTTGCTATTATAGATGAAGTTGACTCAATTTTAATTGATGAAGCTCGTACTCCATTAATTATAAGTGGTGGTGTAGCAAAGAGTGCTAATGTGTATAAAGAGGCAGATAGAGTTGCTAAAAATTTATCTATAGATGATTATGTTGTAGATGAAAAAACTAAAAAAGTTACTCTTACTGAAGAAGGTGTACATCATGCTGAAGAAATGCTTCATTTGGATAACTTATATGACATTAAGAATAGTGTAATGGTGCATAACTTAGATAAAGCATTAGCTGCTAATTATGCATTTAAGAGAGACGTTGATTATGTGGTTGAGAATGACCAAGTAATTATAGTTGATACATTTACTGGAAGACTTATGCATGGTCGTCAATTTAGTGAAGGATTACATCAAGCATTAGAAGCTAAAGAAGGGGTTAAGATTAATGAAGAAACTAAGACTTTAGCTACTATTACATTCCAAAATTTATTTAGAATGTACAATAAACTTGCTGGTATGACTGGTACTGCTAAAACAGAAGAAGAAGAATTTCAAAATATATATAATACATATGTTGTATGTATTCCAACAAATAAACCTGTAATTCGTGATGACCAAGTTGATTTAATTTATTCATCACTTAAAGGTAAATATACTGCAATAGTTAGAACTGTTAAAGAAATACATTCAACTGGAAGACCAGTATTAGTTGGTGTTGCTTCAGTAGAAACAAGTGAAGTAATAAGTCAATTATTAACAAAAGCAGGAATTAAACATGAATTACTAAATGCAAAAAATCACGAACGTGAAGCACATATTATAGAAAACGCTGGTAAAAAGGGTGCTGTAACAATAGCAACAAACATGGCTGGACGTGGTACTGATATTAAATTAGGTGAAGGTGTTCGTGAACTTGGTGGTTTATTTGTAATAGGTACTGAAAGACATGATTCAAGACGTATTGATAACCAATTACGTGGTAGAAGTGGACGTCAAGGAGACCCAGGTACAACTAGATTCTTTGTATCAATGGAAGATGACTTAATGCTTAAATTCGGTTCTGAAAAGATGAAAAGTGTTATGGAAAATTTAGGCATTAAAGATGATCAAGCTATTTCAAATAAGATGATTTCTAAAAATATAGAATCTGCTCAAAAGAAGGTTGAAGGATTTAACTTTGATAGACGTAAAGGATTATTAGATTTTGATAACGTTATTTCTAAACAAAGAGAAATTATTTACAATAGACGTAATGAAATATTAGATCAAGATAGTATTCGTGATAGAGTACTTGAAACATTTAAAGAATTTGTTTCTAATCAAGTAAATTCACATATTGAACCAGAAGGTTATTTAACTGATAATGATATAGATAATATTATGGAACAATTTAATGCACATTTACTTAAGAGAAAGAAATTAACTAAGAAAGATTTTGAAGGAAAATCAACTGAAGAAGTAATAAATCATATTTATGATATAGTAGTTACTGATTATAATAAAAAATTAGAAGATATTCCTGAAGATATTCAAAATGATTTTGAAAAATCTATATCACTTAGAATAATTGATAAATATTGGATGGATCAATTAGATGCGATGGAAGAATTAAAAGAAGGTGTAGGGCTTCGTGGTTATGCTCAAAGTAATCCACTTCAAGTTTACGCTTTAGAAGGATTCCAAATGTTCGATAATATGATGGCTAGTATAAATGCTGAAATATCAACATTCTTACTAAATGCTGAAGTTAGACAAAATCTTGAAAGAGAAGAAGTAAAGAACATTCAAACTAATGATGGTGATAAAGCATCTAAGAAACAACCTAAGAAATCAGAAAAGAAGATTGGAAGAAATGATCCTTGTCCATGTGGCTCAGGTAAGAAATATAAACAATGTTGTGGTAAATAGCTTATTTTATAAGGGTTTGTACAATTGGAATTAGTCAAAAAAAACGCTAAATTGTGTGCAATTTGTGTGCAAAAAACAAAAAATCATGCACACAAATTTAAAATAACAAAAAAACACAAGTTTGACAAAATAATATAAATGATGTAAAATTGTAATCAATTGGAGGAAATAGTCTATGAAAAATATAATTGTAAATAATGATAACTTATTATTAGCCTTATTATTAAACCGATTATGTAGTAATAGGTCTATTTTGAGTGCTATTTAAAAAAAAGAAAATAGGTAATCCAATAGGGTCAATACTACATTTAAGTATTGGCTCTATTTTTTTTAAGAAAGGGTGATTAATATGTATAACTTTAAAGAAGTAGAAAAGAAATGGCAAGATAAATGGTTTAACGAAAAAAGTTTTAAAGCAGTAGATTTCCATCCAACAAAACCTAAATACTATGTGCTTTATGAATTTTATAATATAAGTGGTAATCTTCATATGGGACATTTGAAAGGAACAGTTCCAGCAGATGCGCTTGCTAGATACAAAAGACTAAATGGATATAATGTACTTTTTCCAATTGGTGGAGATGCATTTGGTCTTCCTGCAGAAAATTCAGCAATTAAAAGAGCAATAAATCCAGAAGATTTTGTTAAAAATGGTATGGACAATGTAATGGAACAATCTAGAAGACTTGGATTATCATTTGATTTTGATAGAACAATATGTACAAGCGATCCATCTTATTATAAATGGACACAATGGATATTTAAAAAATTTCTAGAAAATGGTAAAGCATACAAACAAAAAGGTATTGTTAATTTTTGCCCTAATTGTAAAACAGTTCTATCTAATGAAGATTCACAAGGTGGAGAATGTGATAGATGTCATGGTAAAGTGGTTCAAGAAGAAAGATGGGTTTGGTTCTTGAAAATGAAAGAATACTCTGAAAAGCTTCTTGAAAATATTGATAGAATTGATATGAACGAAAATCTTAAAGAACTTCAAAGAAATTGGATTGGTAAAAGTGAAGGAATAGAAATCAATTTTGATATAGTTGATAAAAATGATAATAAGTTAACAACTTCATCTGTATTTACTACTTGCATTGAAACTATATATGGAATAACTTTCTTTATAATGGCTCCAGAACATAAGCTAATTGATGAACTTAAAAATTCAATTAATAATTATGATAAAGTTAAAGAATATCAAAAGGAAACAACTTATAGAAGTGAACTGGATAGAATATCAAATCAAAAAGAAAAAACTGGCTGTGTTATTGAGGGAATATATGCAATCAATCCTATAAATGGTAACAAAGTACCAATTTATATTTCTGATTTTGTTCTAGCAAAATATGGAACAGGGATTGTTATGGCGGTTCCAACACACGATCAAAGAGATTATGAATTTGCACAGAAGTTTAATATATCAATGATTCAAGTAATTGATGGTGATGTTAGTAAACAAGCATATGAAAAATATGATTACATTAAAAATAATAATGTGATGATGAACTCTGAAGAGTTTAATGGTATGCCTGTTAAGGAAGCAAAAGAAAAAATAATTGATAAAGTAATTAAACTAGGATTTGGTAAGAAACAAATAAACTATAAAATGCAAGATTGGTCATTTAATAGACAAAGATATTGGGGAGAACCATTCCCAGTAGTATTCTGCGAGAAATGTGGGATAGTTTCACTTTCGGATTCTGATTTACCACTAATACTTCCAAAAACAAATGATTATATGTCTAATGAATCAGGCAATTCACCGCTTTCAAAAATAGATGAATGGGTAAATTGTAAATGTCCAAAATGTGGTGGAAATGCAAAAAGAGAAACAGATACAATGCCTAACTGGGCAGGTTCATCTTGGTATTGGCTAAGATATTGTGATCCACATAACGAAAATGTACTTGCCAATTTTGAAAAACTAAAATATTGGGGAAGTGTTGATTGCTATACAGGTGGAACGGAACATATTACAAGACATGTTCTATATGCTTTCTTCTGGCAAAATTTCTTATATGAAATTGGAGCAGTACCTACAAGAGATCCATTTATAAGAAAAATGGGGAGTGGTCTAATACTTGATGCTACTGGTAAAAAAATGAGTAAGAGTTCAACTAATGGTGTATCCCCTATCGAAGTAATCGAAAAGTACGGATCAGATGTTGCTAGACTTCATGTTCATTTTTTAGGTGGTTATGAAGATAATATTCCATGGACTTATGATGGAATAAACGGTATTACAAACTTTATCAATCGTGTATGGTGGTTGAAGGATATAATTAAAGGAACACACATTTCAAAGGAACATATCTATGAAATAAATAATTTGGTAAAGAAAGTATCTGATGACATAGAGAATCTAAAACTTAATACTGCTATTGCAGCATTTATGTCATTTGTTAAAAAAATAAAAGAGGATAGATTCATAACAAAAGAAGAATTGAGAATTTTCCTAATACTTCTTAATCCACTTGCACCTCATATTACTAGTGAAATGTACGAAATGACTTTTGGTGGTAATATCATTGATGATAGTTGGCCATCGTTTGATGAAAGATATTTGAAAAGAGATGAGATAAATTTACCGATTCAAATAAATGGTAAGATGAAAAAGACAATTTCGATTTTTAAAGAAGCTAGTGAAGTTGATGTTATTAGTTCAATAAAAAATACATATCCAGATTTAATTTTTGGAGAAATAAAAAAAGTAATTTATGTGCGAGGTAAAATTATAAATATTATTTGTAAATAACAAAAAAACATGTTATAGTTAAATTAGAGAACAAATGTTTCAATGAAAACATTATGTGTGCAATTTGTGTGCAAGAATTAAAAAATGTATAGTTATATATATACTATATGTATGACATAATACCAATACCGTTCGGACCCATTTTCTCTTGAAAAATATATAATACTATATATTTTTCATAGTAGCATATATACTGAAAAAGGACGAACCTGTGGCTCAGGTAAGAAATATAAACAATGTTGTGGTAAATAAGTTCGCAAAGCCTTATAAATAAAGGGTTTGCGATTTTTTTATCTTATAGGAAAGTTCTACGTATTAAAAAAATATACAAATAAAAAATG
>CAVDFY010000086.1:0-2246 GCA_963607925.1 bacterium | reverse complement strand
GTAATAAAGAAGCTAAATATTTTAAGAAGAAAGATATTAAAATTGAAGAAGTAGAAATAAGAAGAATAGGTATTACTTCAAATAAATATAATGAATTAGTTTATAAAGGTAAATTTGGGGAAGATATATATTCTTACGTAAAAGATACTGATTATTATTCATTAAGATTTAAATATAAAGATGGAACTAAAATATATAATATAGACTATGGATTTTTCACAAATATTTTACAACCTGATGTTCTGTAATTTACTTACAAAATTTAATATGATATACTAATTATGAAGATAAGGTGTTGAATATATGAAAAAGAAAATTATCGTTGTAGTAGTTATTTTGTTGTTTACTTTTAGTTTTGCTAAAGATTTTGTTAAAGAACAATTACCAAGTATAAACGATAAAAAAAGTTTTAGGATTTTAGCAAATCCTGATAATAAGGACTTCATGGATGAACTTGTTAAATATGGTAAGAGTGAACATATTAATGTTCGTGTTGAGTATGCTGATGATTTAGAGGCTGTAGATATGTTAGAAGAAGATAATAATTATGATGCTGTATGGATGTCTAATTCAGTATGGCTATATATGCTTAATAATGCTAGGGTATCTAATTCTAAATCAATTAGTATTAATCCAGTAGTTATGGGTGTTAAGAAATCTAAAGCTAAGGAATTGGGATTTGTTGATAATGAAATAAAAAACAAAGATATTTTGAATGCTGTTAGTAGCGGAAAACTTAAATATGTTATGACTTCTGTTACTAAGACAAATACTGGTCTTACTGCTTATTTAGGATTTCTAAATTCTCTTGCTGGTAGTCCTGAAATACTAACTAGTGAGATGCTTAATAATAAGAATTTAGTAACTAATTTAAAGTCATTGTTTAGTGGAGTAGAAAGAGTTTCTGGTAGTGCTTCATTCTTAGAAGATATGTTTGTTAATAGTAATGATTATGAAGCAGTTATTGCGACTGAGTCATCATTAATAAATATAAATAAGCAATTAGAAAATAGTAATAAAGAAACACTATATTTACTATATCCAAGTGATGGTGTTGCTATTAATGATTCTCCATTTGCTTATGCTGATAGAGGACAAGAGAAGTTAGAAAAGTTTAATACTTTACAATCATATTTATTAAGTTTATCTACTCAAAAAGAATTGGAAAAGTTAGGTAAAAGAACTTGGTATGGTGGAACTAATAGTAATGCTGATAAATCAGTGTTTAAAACTTCTTACGGAATAGACACAACTAAATATTTAATGCCACTTAAATATCCTTCTAAAAAGGTTATGAATGAAGCTATAGCTTTATATATTGCTGAACTTAGAAAACCAGCTGCAGTTGCGTTTTGCTTAGATTATTCTGGTAGTATGTCTGGTAGTGGTGAAACAGAACTTAAATCAGCGATGGACTTTATACTTGACTATGATAAAGCAAGTGAAGAGAGACTTCAATTTTCAAAGTATGATAAAATAGTTGTTATACCATTTGATTCTGATAATAGAACAGTTTTAACTGGAAATGGAAATTATACAGATAGTTTAATAAATAGAATAAATGATGCAACACCTAGTGGTGGAACTAATATTTATGGTTGTACTGTTGAAGCATTTAAACAACTAGAAAAAACTGGTAAAGATTACACAAAAACAGTTATATTAATGTCTGATGGATATTCTAATATGGGAAGTTTTGATGATGTTATGAGATATTATTCAAGTATGTCAGAAAAGATACCAGTTTATAGTATTATGTTTGGTCAGTCTAGTGAAGATGAACTTGGTAATTTAGCTAATCTTACTAATGCTAAAGTATTTGATGGAAGAACAAGTTTAATAAGAGCATTTAAAGAAGTAAGGAGTTATAACTAATGATTAATATACAAAAAAGATATTTACTGTCTGCTTTGGTATCAGGTCTTTCATTCATAATATTATATGTGGTGTTAGACTTCTACTTATGGATGGCATTATTACTCACTATACTTATTTATATAGCTGGTATATTCTTATTTAAATCGCAAGATATAAGAATATATGATAGAGAAGCACTTGCTAGATATAACTTCGAAATGTCTAAACTAAATGATTATAAAGAAAAAATAAAAGATAAAACTATAAAAGATAAGTTAGCTAAAATAGTTAATGTTTCTCAAAAAATAACAAAACATTTAGAAACTAGACCTAGAAATGCTACTAAGATTTATAACTTTTTAGATTATTATTTACCATTTACAACTAGG
>CAVDFY010000085.1:0-3970 GCA_963607925.1 bacterium | reverse complement strand
TTTATAAAATCGATGATAATGGTTCTAGAAGAACTAGTAGCAAGTATACTTATGATAAAGATAATTTAATTACTTTTGGAATAAGTATTCTTGTTTATGCAATTGTATTATTACTTGCAAGTAATTTATTTAGGGGTATTTATGTAGAAAACTTTTTCTATGCAATTATTGCTGCTTTAATATTAAGTTTATTAAATTCTACTATTAAACCAATACTTATATATTGGACTTTACCTCTTAGTATTGTTACCTTTGGAATAGCATACCCAATTGTTAACATGATAATTTTGAAATTATGTGATATTCTTATGGGAGATGCATTTGGGGTAAGTGGTTTCTTTAGTACATTTATTATTGCTATATTTATTAGTGGCATGAGAATGTTACTTGATCAAATGATTACTATGAAAGTGGGTAAAAGAAAATGAATCCAGTTATATTTAATATAGGAAGTTTTGAACTTAGATGGTATAGCGTATTAATAGCTATTGCAGTTATTATTGGATACGTTATGATTATGAGTGAAAGCAAAAGATTTAAAATTAAAAAAGAATTTATGTTTAATATGATGTTTTGGACTTTGATATTTGCAATTATTGGAGCAAGACTTTATTATGTTGTTTTTAATTTAGAATATTATAGTTCTAATATAGTCGAGATATTTCAAGTTTGGAAGGGTGGACTTGCTATTCATGGAGGTTTACTATTTGGGGCAATTACAATAATTATTTATTGTAAAAAATATAAAGTTAGAGTTGGAAAAATACTTGATATAATTGTTCCTCCTTTATTACTTGGACAAGCTATTGGAAGATGGGGGAACTTCTTTAATTCTGAAGCATATGGATCAATAGTTACATATCAACAATTAGTAAATATGAAGATAATACCTCAATTTATAATAGATAATATGTTTATTAATGGTAGTTATCATTTACCAATGTTCTATTTTGAGTCGTTATGGTGTTTATTAGGATTCTTCTTATCACTATTCTTAAGACGTAGAAAATATATTAAAGATGGACAATTGGTTGCATTTTATATGATGTGGTATGGTGCTGCTAGATTTGTTATTGAAACATTTAGAACAGATGCATTATTATTTAATGGAATAAGAGTTGCTAGAGTAGTTAGTGTTCTTATGTTTATTGCTGGCTTAATTATTCAATTTATACAAAGTAGAAAACCTAAACTTGATGAATTATATAATAAAGCTGAAGATGAAGTTAGGTTTTAGGAGGAAATATGTTTGATACTATAATTATTGGTGCTGGCCCTGCTGGAATGGCTGCTGCTGTATATTCTGCTAGAAGTGGACTTAATACATTATTACTTGATGAAAGTGTACCAGGAGGTTTACTGAATAAAATTAGTATTGTAGAAAATTATTTAGGATATAAAAGTGTAACTGGTGCTGAGTTAGCAGTAGATATGTATAATCATGTAAAACATGAGAATGTTACTTTTAAGCTTGAAAAAGCAGTTTCAATTAAAGAAGAAGATGGATATAAAGTAGTTACTACTACTAAAGGTGAATATAAGACTATAGGAGTTATTATTGCGATTGGTAGAAAGCCTTGTAAGAGTGGAATACCAAATGAAGAAGTATATGCTGGTAAAGGTATAAGCTATTGTGCTATTTGTGATGCTCCTCTTTATAAAGATAAGAAACTTGTTGTTTTAGGTGGAGGAGATTCAGCATTTGAAGAGGCAATATATTTAAGTAATTTTGCTTCTTCAGTTACAATAGTTGTAAGAAATAAAATTAGTGCTAGTGAGGCATTAGTAAGTGAAGTAAAAGAAAAGAATATAGAAGTTATTATTGGAAAAGAAGCTGTTGATTTTCTTGGAGATGAAACAATAAAACAAGTTAAATTTAATGATGAATCTACTATTGATTGTGATGGAATATTTATCTATTATGGATATCAAGCAGATACAGCATTTATGAAAGACTTAAATATTACTGATGAAAAAGGTTATATTGAAGTAGATAATTCTATGAGAACAAAAGAACCATTTATATATGCTTGTGGAGACATTATTAAAAAAGATGTATATCAAATAGTAACAGCTTCTAGTGATGGATGTATAGCTGCATTATCACTTAAGAAAGATATAAATAAAAGTGAAAAATAAATACATTGATATAGCATTATTAATTATAGAAAATATAATATCATTTGTGATGTTAGTATTGTTTTCTAATATGGAGTTAGCACTAACTATACAGATAATATTATTTTTTCTATTTTTTCTATATTTAGTTATTAAATATAAAAGAAAGAATATAGATTATAAAATAATTATTTCTTATGTTGTTATTGTTCTTATTGAATTCTTAATAGTATATTTATTTAGCAGTATGTTTGATTTAATAATTAAAGAAGATTTTAGTAATTTAGAATCAAGTTTCGGTGTTTTCTCATATTTTATGATTAATGTCTTTTCAATCTTAATACTCTTGTTTACTAATTTAATAAAATTATGTATTAAAAAGATAAAAGATTAGTTGACAATAAGTATTAATAAAATTAAAATAAAGTAACTTTGTTGGAGGATTATATGTTAGTATATGGAAGAAATGTTGTAAATGAAATATTAAATGGTAAGACTAAAATATATAAAGTGTTTCTTGATAATAATTATAAAGATGAAGAAATACTTAATAAAATAGATAAACGTGGTCTTAAAAAGTTTCATATTGATAAAAATAAATTAGATAAAATGTGTGGTAGTTCTACTAATCAAGGAATTGCGATGATATAGAAGAATTTAATTATTATGATATCAAAGCAATTGAAGAAGATGATAAAGCGAACTTTGTAGTTATGTTAGATTCTCTTGAGGATCCTCATAACTTTGGTGCAATAATTCGTACTTGTGAGTGTGCTGGTGTTGACTATATAATAATACCAAGAAATAGAAGTGTATCAGTTAATAGCACTGTATATAAAACTTCTAGTGGTGCTTTATCAAATGTAAAAATAGTAGAAGTAGTTAATCTTCATAATACTATTAAAAAACTTAAAGATTTAGGTTATTGGGTTTATGGAAGCGATGCTAAAGGAAAAGATTATAGAAGTATAGACTTTGGTGGTAAAACATGTTTAATAATTGGTAGTGAAGGGCATGGACTTAAACAAATAGTTAATAATTCATGTGATGAGATTATTTCTTTACCAATGAAAGGAAAAATTAATTCATTAAATGCTTCTGTTGCTGCTGGTATATTTATTTATGAAATTATGAAATATAAATAGGTGAATAATGGACTATAGAGAGTTAAATGATAATGAGTTAGTTTATTTATGTGCTGAAAATAATGAAGAAGCAATGAATTTAATAGTTAGTAAATATAAAAATTGTATTCTTATTGCGTTAAAAGAATATTTGAAAGAATATAATATTATTGGTGTTGAAGTTGCTGATTTATATCAAGAAGGTTTAATTGGTTTAATGCACGCAATACATTCATATAATCCTACTCGTGATGTACTTTTTTATACATATGCGAATGCTTGCATTAGGACAAGTTTGATGTCAGCCATTAGACAAACATTTAGACAAAAAAATAGAATACTAAATTATTCATATTCATTGGATAAAATATTTGAAGATTCAGGTGATAACTTTTATGAAATACTTAAAGATGAGAGTTATGAACCTAATAAATTACTTTTAAGTAGTGAAGAAGAAAATGAATTAATTAATAAACTCAAAGATAAATTAAGTAAAAGTGAACTTGCAATATTTGAACTTAGACTTAAAGGACTTAGTAATGGTGAGATAGCATCACTTATTGATAAAGATACTAAGTATATAGAAAATAGTTTATTTAGAATAAAAAGAAAATATAAAGAATTAAATAAAGTGGTTTCATAAATCACTTTTTATATGTTATAATTGTTAAGAGGATGATGTTATGTTTGAATATATTAAAGGAATGGTTACTCGTACAGTAGCTAAC
>CAVDFY010000084.1:0-4409 GCA_963607925.1 bacterium | reverse complement strand
CTTTTCAGTCTTTTATAATATATTATTGTTTTCTTGTCGTTCTATATTTTCTACTTCTTTCATCCTGTTTTTTAGTTCATCACTTACTATTATAAATTCATCGCTTATTAAATTAAGTAAGTTACCAATTTTAGCAAATTTTCCACTGATAGGGTTAAAGTAAAAATAAGTATTACTATTATCTATGCAAAATATTATGTCATATTTTTTTCTTTTTGTTGAGTAGACAACATATCTTTGAATTCTATTTCTTACTAAAGAATATTTAGGATTTATTTTGATTCCTGCACTTGCTTTAGATTCTTTTAATTCAGGAAACATATTATCAATAAACATATCAATAAAATCTAATTTTTCTGCTAAACCTGTAAATTTTGATGTTAGGGGTTTTACAGAATCATTACATGAGAAGAATCTAGGGAATAGATATTCAAACTTTTTCTCAATATAAGTTTGTGAGCAATATCCATTTTCATCGATCTTATATATATTATCTACAAAATTAATTCCAAGTTGTCCTATAACATTTTTATATTTTTTAGCATCTTTATTTTCAAGTGTTTTTCTTAGTGCTTTTATTTTTCCATTAGTATCTTTATCTTGTTCAGGATCATGTCCATAAAATGAAGCTCTTTCTTTGATATATTCTATCCATTTATCTACTTCATCCATGCTAAACTCTTTTGTATTTAAATATTCTTCAATAGTTAAACTACCAACTTTATAACTTGTAATATCTTTGAAAAAATTAGTATCATATCCAAGTTCCATTAAATATGTGTTTTTTCTTGAATATATTTTTAGATAGTCTATAAATATATCATCATAACCATTGTATCTTTTTCTTTTACCATTACTTCCTTCGACGTAGTAGGGGATAATATATCCAATTTTTTCATCTATTTTTTCTAATTCTTCATCAGTTAATACTGTATTATTTATTTGTGGTCCTTTATATACTTGAACTTTTTTACCATCAGCTTCTCTATAATAGTCAATTCTATTAGCAAAGTGTTTAGTTTTCATATTAAATTGTATAAAAAATAAGTCTGGTATAATAGTTAAAAAGTATTTTCTGTTATTTTCTCCAGTGACACATAAAAACCAATGGTGAACATCTAGTGTTTCTTTTGTTTCTTCATCAGTGAATTGGTTGAAATCAACTGTTTCCATTAATTCACTTTCTATGCCAAGTTTATCATATATTCTTTTTAAAATAATTGCGGAAGATTTACATATAACAGATAAATTAGTAATTCTTTTACTTTCGTATGTTCTTTTTAATTTATCAAATGAATAATTTTTATATTCTAGTTTTTTTCCTAATGAATAGAAGAAATCTACATCTTTTGAAATAATTTTACCTATGTATAAATAAACATATCTTATTATTTCATCTTTATTCCATTCTGGTTTAATTAAGCCAATAACATTGTCTTCAATTACTTTAAGTCTAGTATCATAATTTGGATTTGCTAGCATAGATATTCTCCTTATTCTTATATAAGTATAACATAAAAGAATATAGTTAAACAATTAAAATTAGTTGAGTCATGAGCAAACATCTTTTTGCTTGACCGGGGGGGGGTACATATTATAATAAATATAGATAGATATGATAAAAAATAATAGAGTGATTATAAAACTTATATTGATACTTTTAGTAATTATTTCAGTACTTGGAGTAGTTGGTTTTACATACTCATATTTCAGTTTAGAAGTAGAAGGGGAACCTAAAGATATAGTAATGAATACTGGAGACTTAAGACTTGAATATTTAGATGACACGAAATTATCTTTAGAAAAAGCTTTGCCTGGAGACTCAATAACTAAGAAAATAATAGTTAAAAATGTTGGAACTAAATTAGTTTCATATAATTTAGTTTGGGCTAATTTGATAAATACTATTGATAATGCTGACTTGCATATCGATTTTAAATGTAGAAGTTATAAAAATTATGGCGAAAGTAATCAAGAAGAGTATGACGATTGTAAGGATTTTTACAATTCTGTGCCTTATACAGAAACTAAATTAAATAAAGTTATTCGAAAAGATATAGAAATAGATACCAAAATAACTCAGGAATATGTAATAACAATTACTTTTTTGAATAGACCTTATAGCCAAAATTATAATTTGAATAAATCCTTTAATGGAACTATAAATATAGAAGAATATGTTGATTCATCACCAGAAGCAATTAATTGTACATTTGATGGCGATATGGTTCAAGGTACTGAGTATGTTAATGGCCAATATACATATAGATATAAACAAAAAGGTGATGTTTCTTCTAATGATTCTTTAGGTTGGTCAAATGTTTATAGAAGCGAAGATGGATGGGGAGTACAGCTTACAGATAAGAGCAGTACCGAAGATGTAACAAGTAAGGTTTGTACATATATAAATGATAAACCGGTCATATATATGACTCATATGTTTGACGGAAGTAAAACTCAGTCCATCGATTTAAGCAGTTTTAATACAAGTAATGTTATTAATATGTATAGAATGTTTTCAAATGTTTTAGTTACTGAATTAGATTTATCTAAATTTAATACAAAAAAGGTAACTGATATGGGGTATATGTTTTCGTCTACGCAAGTTAATACATTAGATTTAAGTAATTTTAATACTATAAACGTGACTAATATGACAAGCATGTTTATTAATAATAAGTCTTTATCTATTGATGTTAGTAGTTTTGATACGAGTAATGTTACTGGTATGTCTGGTATGTTTTGGAGTGCAAATGCACCAATACTAGATTTAAGTAGTTTTGATACAAGCAAAGTTACAAATATGGCTAGTATGTTCAATGCATGTACAGCTAGTACAATACTAGGAATAGAAAAGTTTGATACTTCAAATGTTACAGATATGAGTTTTATGTTTAATGAAACCAAAGTTTCGAACTTAGACTTAAGAAACTTTAATACATCAAAGGTAACTAGAATGGATTTTATGTTTTCAAATAGCATTGCCGAAATTATTGATGTTAGTAGTTTTGATACAAGCAATGTTAGTAATATGCAAGCAATGTTTAGTAATGTTAATGCTATAATAAATGTTGATAATTTTAATACGAGTAAAGTTACTGATATGAGTAAGATGTTTAGTAATACTAAATTTGAAAAGTTGAATTTAAGTAACTTTGATACTTCGAAAGTTTATGATATGGCTTATATGTTTAATAATTCCACCATAAAGGAAGTTGAAGGATTAAATAATTTTGATACAAGTAAAGTTACCAATATGTCTTTTATGTTTGAAAGCAGCGATATAGAGGTTCTTGATTTAAGCAGTTTTGATACGAGTAGTGTTACTAAAATGGATAGGATGTTTGCGAAAAGTAAAGCAACAATTGGTTATGCTAAGGATGAAGAGACCGCTGCTAAGTTTAATGATTCAAGTATTACTTATATACCAAGCACATTAAAATTCACGGTTAAATAACTATAATTTATCAATTTTGTTTTTAAGAACTAATTTGACAATAACTATTCATTTAATGTAAAATAATACTAGAGGTGTTTATATGATTGATGAACATTCTGATGTGGAAGTATATGTTCCATTAAAAGTAATAAATGGTAAATTAAAAAAAGATGGTTCTTACTTATTCTTTTCTAAAGAAATGAGTAATGGTGATATAGTATATTATGCTTATAATTCTATAAGTCATACATTAGGTCATGTAGAAAATATCATGAGATTTTTAATGTCTTGTAAAGTTGTTAAATTAGCTAAATTAACACCAAATCAGAAACTTGGTTGTATAACTGCTTTAGGTAAAACACTAAACCAAAATAATGATCAAAATAGTTTAAAAAATTATAAAAGTATAATTTCTAGAAGTAGGCATATAGTCTTATAAAATTAATGGAAGGTTTATCCTTCTTTTTTTATCGTGAAAATATTGTGTTTTTTGAAAAACTAGTATATAATTAATTTGTATAATGTATAGGGTAAGGAGGAAATAATGAGGTGCATAGCAGATGTTTTTCTAAAACAAAAAGCTAAATGCATTCTTAAAAACGTAGATATACTTATTCGTGATGAGATTGTTCTATATCCAAAAAATATAGAAGACTTTGAAATATGTATAGATAAATTCTATCAAGACTTCTTTTTTGGAAATAGAAACATAGATAAAGCTCTAGAAGAATATACAGAAATATTTGAAAAATATGGTGTAGTTAGTATTGTACCAAAAAGAATGCTTTTACTTATTTTTGAAAATGTAGTTGATTACTTAGATTTGATTGATAATAAAAAGTTATTTAATTGGTATTATTTGGTAGCTAGACTTATTCTTTTAAATATTGCTTTAGAAGAATATTCTAATTCGTTAACTAAAGACAAATATAGTTATGAAGAAATTATAAAGATGTTTGAAGTTAAGAAT
>CAVDFY010000083.1:9985-12274 GCA_963607925.1 bacterium | reverse complement strand
GGTCAATATTTTTGTTAGTAACTTCCCACCATATGTAAAATTTTCATAAATCTTATTTTTTATTGTTAGCAAATTATTAATTTTAACAAATAAAAAAAGAAATAACATTCGCTATTTCTTTAAATGATTACATAAATAATTTCATAGTTCTAATCATTTGAGCAGTATAACCTACTTCATTATCATACCAAGCAACTACTTTTAATAATTGTTTTCCATTTTCTTCTACTATATTAGTAAGAAGTCCATCAACTGTAGCTCCTACTTCTTCTCCAATAATATCACTACTTACAATTGGATCTTCAGTATATTTTAATGTATCACTTTGATTAGATTTAAATAAGTTATTTACTTTTTCTACAGTTGTAACCTTTTCAAGTTCAAGAGTAACGTCAATAACTGATCCATCTCCAGTAGGTACTCTAAATGCTAAACCATCAAGTTTACCATTTAAATGAGGAATTACTTTTCCTATTTGACTAGCAGCACCAGTACTTGTTGGAATAATATTTAATGATGCAGCTCTTCCACGTCTAGCTTTAATTCCTTTTTTATGTGGAATATCAAGTGTCTCTTGATCATTAGTCATAGCATGTACTGTTGTCATAAATCCTTTTTTAATACCAAACTTATCATCAATAAGTTTAAGTACAGGAGCAAGACAGTTAGTAGTACAACTAGCTGCACTAATTACAACATCATCATGAGTTAATTCATCATGATTAACTCCATATACTATAGTCTTTGCTTCATCTTTAGCAGGAGCACTAATAATTACATGTTTAGCACCAGCATCAATATGAGCTTGACATTTTTCTACTGAAGTAAACACACCAGTACATTCAAGTACTACATCTACTCCAAGTTCTTTCCAAGGAAGTTTAGATGGATCACTTTCAGCATAAACTTTAATACGTCTATTCTTTACAAATAACTCATCTTCATCAAAACTAATTTTACTCTTATTAGTTCTATGAACTGAATCATATTTATATAGATATGCAAGTTGTACTGGATCAGTTAAATCATTAATTGCTACTACCTCTATATCTTTATCATCCTCTAATAATCTTAAAGCTGTTCTACCTATTCTACCAAAACCATTAATTGCTACCTTTAACATTTATTTCATCTCCTATTCAAAATAACTATTTCCAATAAATTCTCTAAGTACACTAGTATAAGGTACATATTCACTAGGTATACTAATAAAACATTTTAAGAAATTTAATATTCTTATTGCTTCTTCATAATTAGTTGAAGTCTTACTAATTGAATATAGTAATGGTTCAGCATAAGTTCTAAGAACACCAATTTCATAAGCAAGTGATGTATTTAATATAACATCTGCTTCTTTTTGATATGGATAAACATAAGTTTCTTCACTTTCTCTCATACCTATCCAACTATCAAGTGTATGTTGAGCAGAATAACCACGAGTTTTATAATCTCTAACCATACGTCTTAAAAGTCTTAAATCTGTTGTTGATATATGATTATGTCTATCTAATCCAACTGGAGTAAATGGACTAATATATATTTTTAATTTATTTTTCTTTTCTATTGAAGAACTCATTTTTTCATTAATAGCATGTAAACCTTCAACTATTAATATTTGATTTTCTTTTAAAGTTGTAGGTTTTCTCTTATATTCTTTCTCACCTGTAATAAAATTATACGTTGGAATTACTACATCTTTTCCAGCAAGTAAACTCTTAACTTGCATATTAAATAATTTTGTATCGATAGCTTCTAAACATTCATATTCATAACTACCATCAGCTTTTTTTGGACTATCAACTCTTTCTACAAAGTAATCATCTGTTGATAATACTAAACTATCTATTCCTTTACTTCTTAAGTATAAAGCTAATTTTTTAGAAGTTGTTGTTTTACCACTTGATGAAGGACCTGATATAAATATAGCTTTAATTGCTCTATTATCAACTACTCTTTGAGCAATATTTTGCATATTCTCATCATATAATATTTCATTTGTTTGAATGAAATCAGCTATCTCACCCTTACATACTATTTTATTAAGTTCACCTGCGTATCTAACTCCTAAATCTGATAATTTCTTTTCATAACTCTTAAATGCATCTAAAACTAAAGGTAGATGATTATACTTAGGAACAACATTATTAATTGGGAAACTAAGTACTACCCCGTTAGGTGATACATAAGTTAAATCGAATCTTTTAAGTATTCCAGTAGATGCTGGCATAATATAATAGAAATAATCATATAGGTCACCTAATTCATATAATGTAACTGAATCATTAGTCA
>CAVDFY010000083.1:0-9975 GCA_963607925.1 bacterium | reverse complement strand
AGTCATATATGTATAATTTAAACATTTTTCTTTTTCACCTAAACTATTACAATAGTCATATGCATCTTTACGAGAAACACTAACATTCTTAAATGGTAAATCTTGATTAATTATTTTTTTCATTTGTTTCTTTATCTCATTTACCACAGTTCTATCAACTTGTCTCTTCATATATATTTCAGTATATATAGACTTGTCAATTGAATGTTTAATATTTACAGTTGCTTTGTCTTCATATAATTCTTTAATAGCCATTATGTATACATATTGTAATCCTTTTGTATATATTTTTCTACCAGTTCTATCTGTAATAGTTATAAAGTTAATATATGCATCTTCCATAATTTCATAATCAGCATTTTGAGCATTACCATTAACTCTTAAAGCGATTATTTGATCATTTCCTAAAAGCTTTAAAACTTCTCTAACAGTAACACCTCTATTAAGAAACATTTCTTGCCCATCTTCAAATATTAATTTAATATCATTTTTCATATTATCAACACCTTTACTATTATTGATAATTATATAATATCAAAATTTTAATAATTTGTGAATAAATATGGCTTTACTTTACTAAAATATTACTAGGAGGAATAATGCATACACCATATATTATAGAAAGAAATGAAGGATATGAAAGAGCATATGATATTTATTCTAAGCTCCTAACTGATAGAATTATTTTTTTAGAAGGAGAAATTACTGATTTAACAGCAAATGCTATAGTAAGTGAATTATTATATTTAGATTCAATTAATAATGATGATATTTATTTATATATAAATTCTCCAGGTGGCTCAATAACTGCTGGTTTTGCTATATATGATACTATGAATTATATTAAAAGCAATGTTGTAACAATAGGTATAGGTATGTGTGCTTCGATGGCAGCATTCTTACTTTCAAGTGGCAATAAAAGATGTGTATTAAAGAATACTGAAATAATGATTCATCAACCACTAGGCGGAGCACAAGGTCAAGCAACTGAAATACAAATAGTTGCTGAAAGAATAATAAAGTTAAAAGAAAAGATTAATACTATTCTTTCAAAAAATACAAAAAAACCTCTTTCAAAAATCAAAAAAGATGTTGAAAGAGATTATTATATGTCTTCTAATGAAGCTCTTAATTATGGTCTTATAGATAAAATTATTTAAGCATTTCTTTAATTTTTCTAAATCTATGATTTATACAACTCTTAGTAATGGGTCTTTCTGTTTCACTACTTATTATCTCTGCAAGTTCAGCCATAGAACTTTCAGGATATTTTTCTTTGTATATACAAATATTTTTAATTCTTTCATCTAATAAATCAAAATCTCTAGTTTCTCTAAGTTTTCTTATTAATTCTAATTGTTCATTAGATGAAGCTATTATTTTATCAACATTAGCCTGCTCACAATTATTAAGTCTATTTGTCATATTTTTATGATCTCTATATATTCTAATATCTTCATAATAGAATAATGAATTTGTAGCATTAAGCATCTTAATAAAATCACTTATTTTTTCACTTTCTTTTATATATACCATATAATTTTTATCACGTTTAATAACTTTACTATTAAAATGCATTTCATTTAATAATGAATTAACATAGTTAGCAGTTTCTTCACTTGATATTACAAATTCAGCATGATATCTACTTGTTTTAGGATCATTTATACTTCCACATATCATAAATACGCCACGTAGATATGCTTGTTTATCTTTAAGTTCATCTACTAAATAGTTATGTGGAATATATAATCTTTTACCATCTAAAACTATCGATAAATCGCTAAGTATTAAATCAACTTTCTCACGAACAGTTAATAAAACTAATTTATTTTTTCTAAGTGAATTAACGCCACTATTATCCATCTCTATATCTACATGATATGTTTCTTTAATTAATGTATATATTCTACGAGCTACGCTTATATTTTCTGTATATATTTCAAATCTATCATCAAATATTTTACCACCAATATTAAGTATCGCAGATAACTCAGCAAAGTTTTCTGATTCACCATATTGTATACTTGATATTTCATTTTTTATATTACTTGTAAATGACATACTCATCACCTGCCTAAATTATATCATAATTATTAATTATTTTTCTTTTTATTAAGTTCTTTTCCAACATATTCATCTCTAAATTTTGCAATCCTTTCATCTGCTAATGTACTAAATATTGTATATGAAGAAATACTATCACATGATATATATGCTAATTGATAGTCACTATATCTTAAGTCATCTCTACCTAATAACACTTTTAACTCGTTTCCATTATTTTCAAGAATAATCATTCTAGCAGTCTATTTTCCAATAAATGTGTCTATTACCATACCAGAATCTAAATTACAAATATTTGAATAATCTTTTTGATTTTTAAGAACAGGTTCTCTTAATAAAAAATCTTTGATATTACTATCAATACCGAAATAATAGTTATTTATTCTAGTACGACAACATAAAGAATTATCTTCACTAAGTTTATAAATATTTGTTATATCAATATAGTATTTAGAACCATCTATCAAAATTAGAATACTTCCATCCACAGGATATGTACAAACTCTATGTGTATGTAAAATACCATCTTTACTATTTATTATCAAATATAATAAACCATCTAATTCTATAATATCATTTTCTTCTAAATAACATCTTACATTTTTAAAATGTTCTTTAAAATCTTCTGGATAATCGCTATATTTCATACAAACATTAATTTTTTTATTATTTCATTTGAATATATTTGTGGTATTAACATAGGTCTACTCACCAAATTAGTTTTAGGTAAAACATAAACTTTTTCAATTCTAACTAAAGATTTACCATTGTTAATAATAACTTTTCCATTTTCATATCTATCTTTATTAGAAAAAACTTTAGAAGTACAAGGAAATGCATAATAATATTTACCCATATCCATACACAACAAATACGGCCTTGTTCTATGACTGTATGGTATGTTTTTAAGTTCATCATAATTTAAAGGCATTTTTGCCCAAGATATTTCAAACATATGTTGAAGATTATTTTCCATAGTACCCCTTCTTTTGCTTGCATATTATAACATAAACTACAAAATTCATCAATAAACAGTTCAAAACAAAAATATCTATGAAATCATAGATATTTTATTTTTTAATAAAATCTTGTAGTAAATCTAACACCTAATGCAGGGAATTTTACATAGTTACGAGGATTATAATAAGTATAACCACTCCATCCTTTCATGATACCGAAGTGAAGGTGTGCACCAGTAGAACAGCTATCATAGCTTTCACCACCACCAACTGTTCCTATAACACTTGTTATTGTAACTATATCTCCTACTTTAACGTTTATTGAATGTAAATGCATATAAACTGTTCTATATTTAACACCTTTAATTGTATGTTGAATATAAACCATATTTCCACCACATGATGCTTTACGAACTATACTAGTTACACGTCCTGCAGCTGATGCAAAAACTTTAGTACCAGTTGGATTACCGCCTATATCAATTGCATTATGACTTGACCAATAATGTTTAGTTGGATGATAACGTTTACCAAACTCACTAGTTGGTCTTCCTTGATTTAAAGGTCTTGTAAATCCATCCGCATATGGAACACCCAAACAATCTTCAACATCCATATCTTCTTTACAATTATTCTTTTTATATGTAGCTTCAAAACCTTGAATTTCTATTTTTCTTGCTTTTATTTTATCTTGAACAGTTTGTTGTTCATCATCAATATCATTCATATCTAAGTCATACTTTTTTAAAGTAGCTTCTAATTTATCAATAGAATTTTCAGATTCTTTTATTTGTTTATTCAATTGCTCTTGAAGTTTTTTATTTTCTTCAATCATATTATGCATTTCATCAATTAAATCATCGTTGTATTTACTTAATTGCTCTACTACTGAACTTCTATATATAAAATCAGTAAATGAAGTTGCTTGGAATACATACTCTAAATATACATTTTCTCCATTAGATATTTGTAAGAATGATAACAATGAATCAATCTCTTGCTTTTTAGATGCAATATTTTTATCAAGTTCATCAATTTTAGCTTTAGATTCTTCTATTTGTTTTTGAAATTTTACTATATCATCATTTAAAGCAGACGTTTCTTTATTAGCAGCATCTATTTTCTTTTGAGTTTCTTTTTCTTTTTTTATTAATGCTGCCATATTAGCCTCATCTTTAGCAAGCTGATCTTTAAGTGATTTTAATGATTTAGCATCTACATTATCAATAAGTAAAAATATACTTAAAACAATTAGAAATGTTTTAGTTATTTTTTTCATCATATCTTTAAATATTTCCTTACTGCTCTATAGCTTCCGAATGCCCCAACAAGTACTCCAACAGCAAGTAAAACTACTAATACTAAATATATAACTTGAGCTGGTTTAACAAGCTTTATAATAGCTGTAAATAATTGACCGCCAAGTCTATCGTATATATAGTAGTAACCATAACAACATATCACAATTGGTAGTATTGAACCTAAGCCACCAAGTATAATTCCTTCAAAGAAGAATGGTTGTCTAATAAATGCATTACTTGCTCCTACTAATCTCCTTATTTCTATTTCTCTTCTTCTAGATTGTATAGTTATTTTAATAGTATTACTAATTAATAATGCAGTAACAACTATTAAAGCAACAACTACAACATATGTAATCTTTTTAACTATAGCAAATATTTTTACAAGTTCTTCAACAGAACCTTCTCCATATTTCACTATATCAACTTTATCAATACTTTTAATTTCATCAGCCGTATCACCAATTGTTGTTAAATCATTTACTTTTACTAAAAATGTATCTTGTAAAGGATTTGTTTCAGGTGTGTATTGTGACATTATACTATCAAATACATCTGACTCAGATTGCATTTCTTTTCTAACTGATTCTTTAGAATTAAATTTAACATCTGTTACATTTTCTGTATTTTGTATTTTTGTCTTAATAGCTTCTGCTTCAGTTTCAGTAGTTTTTCTATCTAAGAACACTACTATAGTCATATCTTTTTCTATTTGTTTAGTAAAATTATTAACGTTATATGATAACAATATACTAAATCCAACAAGTATTAATGTTATTGTAATACAAGAGATACTAGCAAGTGATAAAGAGAAATTACGAAATACACCTTTAAATGACTCTTGTATATTACTTTTTAATATTCTAAATGCCTTCACTCTTATATTTTCCTTTCTGACTATCTTTTGCAACTAGTCCTTTTTCTATAACTATTACTCTTTTTTTCATTCTATTTACTATTTCTTTATCATGAGTAGCCATTATAATAGTTGTTCCTAAATCTTTATTAATTCCATCTATAACTTTCATTACTTCCATAGAAGTATCTGGATCTAAGTTACCAGTAGGTTCATCGCATATTAATACTTTTGGTTCATTTACTATTGCTCTTGCTATTGATACTCTTTGTTGCTCACCTCCTGAAAGTTCATCAGGATAACTTCTAAGCTTATCTTTAAGACCAACTTGTTCAATCGCTTTAATTGTTCTTTTTCTAACTTCACTTTCTTTAAGTCCATAAACTTCTAAAGCAAAAGCCACATTTTCATATACAGTTAATTTAGGTAATAATTTATAGTCTTGAAAAACTATTCCAAGTTTACGTCTAAGTTTATATACTTTACCATTTCTAAGTTTAGAAACATTAACACCACCTACATAAACTTCACCACGAGTAGGTTTTTCTTGTCTATATAGTAGTTTGATTAATGTACTTTTTCCACTACCAGAACTACCAATAACAAAAACAAACTCACCCTTTGATATCTCTAAATTAACATCACACAATGCTGTTACACCATTAGGATATCTTTTATAAACATTCTTTAATTCTATTAGTTGCATTCTTACCTCCAATAACTTATTATAATATTTAGATTATAATTGTCAAAATACAATTTTTTCCTTTTATTTTACATAATGTTATAAAAATTAAATTATTCTTTAAAACACACTATTTTATAGCATATTCCAATATAATTATAACAAAATAGTGGATTTTTTTCCATATTATCAAGAATATTAAAAAAAAGTGTAAACAAAAAATAGTAAATAATTTACTATTTCTTTAAATATTCTTCTAAGAATTCTTGTATATCACCATCTAAAACTTTATCAACGTTAGATGTTTCATAATTTGTTCTAGTATCTTTTACTAATGTATATGGACACATTACATAGCTTCTAACAGCACTTCCAAAGTTAACGTCCATAACGTCTCCTTTTAAGTCTTTTATTTTATCATTAAATTCTTTTTGATTAAGAATATATATTTTATTTTTTAACATTTCAAGGGCTATTTCTTTATTTCTAAGTTGGCTTCTTTCCATTTGAGATGATGTAACTATACCTGTTGGTATATGTGTAATTCTAACAGCTGAATCTGTAGTGTTTACCCCCTGGCCTCCACATCCACTTGAACGATACACATCTATTCTTAAATCACTTTCTTTTATTTCTACTTCTAATTTTTTATTTATTTCGGGTGTTACAAGTACTGATGCAAAAGATGTATGACGTCTACTATTACTATCAAATGGACTTATTCTTACTAAACGATGAACACCAGTTTCACCTTTTAAGTATCCAAAAGCATAATATCCTTTAACAAGTAATGTACATCCTTTAATTCCAACTTCTTCACCATCTTGTCTACTTATTATTTCATACTTGTAATCATTCTTATCAAAATATCTAGTATACATTCTAAGTAACATATTTGCCCAATCGTTACTTTCAGTTCCACCTGCTCCACTATGTATTTCAACATATGCATTATTAGAATCAAATTCTCCACTTAATAATGCAAATAATTTAATTTTCTCTAGTTCTTTTTCTATTTCATTTACTTCATCAATAACGCTACTTAAATCTTCTTCATTTAATTCAAGTTCTAACATTTCTAATAATGTATTTATAGATGAATGAAGATTATTATATTTAGTACATACATCTTTAAGTACTTTTAATTCACTAAGAACATTCTTAGCATTTTCCATATCATTCCAAAAAGACGAATCAGATGTAATGTTCTCCAATTCATTAACCTTTTTATTTTTAGAATCTATTTCTAACTTTACACCAATATCGTTAAGTATTTCTAAAAAATCTACCAATTTTTTTTCTATATCTTTTGTTTCCATACATAGATTATATCATTTAAGTGTATTTTTTCAAACAAAATAAAAAGTAACAATGTTACTTTCTACCAATATTTTTAAAAATACTTAAGAATCTACTTCTTCCAACAGTTTTAGGTTCTATAGTTCCTACGTATTGACATTCTATACCTCTTACAATTTCATCAACTTGTTCAGTAGTATAATTTAATCCTTTTAAATCAACTATAGCATTCATTCCTTTTGAATCGAAATGTATAAATCCATCCTCGTTAACTACAAATAACTTTTTACCTAGTCTTTTTTCTTCTTCCATAACTATATTCTTAAATAAACCAGATGGAACTATATAGCGAAGATGTTCACCATCTACACGTCTTACTAAATATAAATCATAGTCTTTCTCATATTTATAACCATATTGAATTACTTCTTCTATCATAATCTCACCCACCTTAAGGTGTATTATATATCATAAATAGTCAAATAACAAGTAAATAGTATTTATCACATAGTAAATTTACATTTATATAAATTTTTACACAAAGGACTATATTCAACTTTAGATAAGTCTTTACTTTTACTTTCAGCAATTAATTTAGTTAAATACATAGCTTGTATTAACATCTGATAATCATCAAGTATCATATCTTTATATTTACCTTCTATAACTATAACATTTTTATAGTATTTACTAATCTCTCTAAGCAATAGTCTATCTAATTCTGTATTTCTATTTAAAAATATAGCTATACTATTATAATTTATAGACATTGTACTTCTTCCATGACAATATGAGTATTTATCATGAACAATTGGTATGCCAATACCAGATTCTACCATAGTACTCTCTAAATACTTACTTGTTGTACTTGTATCATAACCACTAAATATTTCATAAATATCACATTCTGCATCAAATGAAAATGAATATTCTTCTATTTCGTTTAAAAAGGATACATCACCATTCAAATAATAATTAATCAGAATACTAACAGGTATCAAAGTAGCTCCAAGTGATATAAAACTTCTTTCATTATCTATAGTTGTTTTATATTGCAAATTTACTACTTCTTCATTTCTATTTCTTGAAAGCAAATATTTTTTAAGATTGTTATCAAATGATAAATCAACTCCAAAGTTATTACCACTATAACTGCATCCTATAACATTAGTATACATACTTTTATCCATATAAAGCATATCTCTTGGTTCTGTATTTCTAGTAACAATCGAATTCTTAGTACTTAACACTTTAGCTCCAAAATCACTAACAACACTACTACCACCAACTCCATTAACTAACGTTGGTTTATCTAATTTTGATAATTCATAATTTATATACTCTATATCAGTATTATTTAAAGCATCAAGAACTCTTCCTTTCAAATATTCAAAATTAACTCTCATATTCTTTTCCATTAAAAATTCCTCCTTAAGTAAAATTTACTACTTAAAGAGGAAATATTTCGTCTCTACTCATATTTTTCATCTAATAATTCATATTCAATAATTCTTTTTAGTTCAAAATGTCTTATATCTTTTCTAAGTTCACAAAAAGCTGCACAATACCATCCATCTTGAAATAAAAACATATTCGCAGGATCAATTACTCTAACATTTTCTCCTTTACCATAAGAATAATATTTTATTCTAACTTTTCTTTTTTCTTTAATAGCTCTAGTAAGAATATTATATTTTTTAAGAGTTTCATTTTTTAAATTAAGTTCGTTTGCTTCTTGTTTACTTCCGATATAAACACCTTTAATCTTATCTTGAAGTATAAAAAGTTCATTTCTAAGTTTTATATCGTTCTCTAATTCTATATATTTATTTAGTAATTCAGAGTCTTTCCAATTAAATTTTCTTAAAGGCATTCTAATACTTTGATTTAAAACATATCCACCATAAGGGCCTTTTATAGTATCAACATATATACCACTTTTATCTAGTTCTTCTTTATAGACTCTTATCATTCTTTCACTCACTTCAAGTTCTTGTGATAATTCTTTAATACTATATTTACGTCCGGAGTTTAATAGTTCTATCATTGTTAATACGTTAGACACTTTAGACATGATAACCTCTTACTTCTTCTATAATGTATTTTAAATCTTCTATCGCTTTAGGCGCATTAAAACTTCCATTACCAACTGGATAATATGCAGAATAAAATTTATATTCTTTTCCATTGATTTTCTTACTAAATAATTTACGCCTACATTCAGATACAGATATTTTAGTATCTAGTACTATAGAACTAACTTGATTACCAAATAATACTATTACTTTTGGATTTATTATTTCAAACTCTTTATATAAAAGTTTTAAATATTCAAGATATATTTCATCCTTCAAAGGTCTTGCATCTACTTGAGTACATTTACCTAAATTAGTTATAAAGTATTTATGTGCACTTACACACTCATACACTTTATCAGCAAACTCATAAGTCCAATCTATAGTTTTCTTGCTTTTAATTTGATTATATATTTCTTCGTCAAGAAGGCCTATATTATAAAATAAAGTCCAAATATTTTTAGTTCCTATCCATGGACTCTTTCTTCCCTTCCAAGTCTTTAAAGAAGCTATATTTCTACCAGTGGGATTCATAAATACAAAACATATATCCGGAGATTCAGTACAACCTCCATTATAAATAGAATCTAATTCTTTAGATCCATACTTTAATTGTAATTTATCATATTTTTTATTTAATTCTTCTAACATAACTATCAACTCAAATTAAGATTATTAGGTTCTAGATAATCTAGTGGGGAGCTAATTTTACAAAAGTCTAAATAAAATAAGG
>CAVDFY010000082.1:0-2571 GCA_963607925.1 bacterium | reverse complement strand
ATATCATCGTTTGCTGCAAAATCACCTACATTATACCAAACTATTTTATATTTACCGAGCATATTATCAGTAAAATTAATTTTAAATAAATAAACTAATCTATCATTTGTATTATTAGATATCATGTTATTGTTATAAGTGATTTTAGATATCATATCATTATATTCTGCTTTTGCTTCTTCTTTTTCAGTATCACTTGGCGTATTACTTGAAATTTTTATGGCTAAATCCATATATTCATCTGCAGTTAGCATTTTAAATAATGGTTCATTAATTTTACCATTCTTAACTAATGTCTCATTTAATTCTTCATCTTCGACTTTTATTTCTTTTAATTTATCTAAATCAATAAGTGTTCCAGATTCTCCATCATCAGTTACATCCACCATTAGGTAATTACTGTATTCTCCGCTTCCTAAAGCATCTATTACTACTGTAGAGCCTTCAATACTTGCTGTGCAATCTTCAAATGATTTACCAGATATTAAGCTATTACAGTCAAATGTTTTTTGACCATTATCAATAGTAATCAATTTTTGTTTAGATACTTGTGCTACTTTTCTGACTTGTGTTTCAAATGCATTTCTTTTTGCACTATTAAATAAATTTATTACATTAGGTAATGCAATAATTACTAGTATAGCTAGTATCGCTATTACTGCTAGTAACTCTACTAATGTAAAACCTCTTTTATTCTTCATATATTACTTCAACTCCTATTATATTGTTATTATAGCATAACCTTCTATACAAAAAAGTCTTCTTCAAGACTTTTTTAAACTATACTGGTGAATTATGTACAAGTACTTTAGAATACGTTACAAAGTAATTATTATTGCCTTCAACAGTTAAATTATAAGTATTTATTGGAGTATCATATGTAATCAAATCAATCTTCCTTATAGTTACTACTTCATTATTTGAAGATATCATTTTATCTCCTACTTTTACGTCGTATGCTCTTGTCCATCCTTTATCAATAATATATAACTCATGTCTTAAGCTCATCTCAATTGTTTGATTTCCAATATCCATTTTATATGTTTCTTGTGCTTTACTATTTATTAATTTTATAACTTTTTTTAGTTCCAACGCATTATTATCAAAGTTATATGAATAAACCATATCTCCAACTTTTATATCTTCAATATTTTTATATCCATTTTCTGTTAGTACTTTTGTTCCGGCTACAAAGCAATATGTTTCAGTATAACTTTTTTCAATTACTTTATTGTTAGAACTATCGTACACTTCTACCCTAAATACATATTCCCATGGAGATATTGTTGTTGCTGGATTATCTATTTCTACTCTGAATTTATTGCTCGCATCATTTGATACAATATCTGTTGTTGTTAATAATGTTTCAGTATTATAATCCCTATCATCATCTGATTGAATATATACTCTATATTTAACAGAAGATAAATTGCTTAAGTTTGAACTGTCACTAAATTTGATAACAATTTTTCCACTAGCATCAATAATTAAATCAGATGCACTAAAATTATATTCCACTTTTTTCTCAATGCCAGTTTTATCTAATATATTACCACAAGTGGCATTCTTGATTTCATCAGTTATGTCTAATGCATCATCTAAATCTGTACCTTCTAACTTTGTTCCTTTCTTAGCTACATATCTTGTATCATCCCACACAACAATAGTGTTAACATTTCCACTACCATCAGTTCTAATATAATAGTTTACCTTTCTTCCTGATAAATCTAATGGATTTAATGAATCAGTATTACTTCTACAATAAATATGTGTAGAACCATTTGTTCCACCCAAGCTTTCACTCATATACTTATTAGTTGATTCTTTAAATATAGATTTAGCTTCGGTTAAGAAACTATTCTTTCTAGCGTTATTATACATACCAATTACATTAGGAAGAGCGATAATTACTAATATCGCTAGAATTGCAATTACAGCTAGTAATTCAACCAATGTAAAACCTTTCTTTTTCATTACTTCAACTCCTATTATATATAAAGTATATCATGTATAATGTTAAATATAAAGACTTCCAGTTAAAACTATGGATTCTTTAGATGAGAAATTACGTTCTTATAAAAAGACTAAAAAACAAACATACAAAGAATTAAATGATGCTGCTAGAATACAAGATCAAACTAGAAGAACTTATATTAATGCATCTAGTGAAATGAGTGAAAATGAAGTTAGAAGTCTAGTTCAAACTTTACAAGAAAAATTTCTTGCTAATGAAAAAAGAAAAGAAGATTTAGTTAGAAGAAGAAATTGGGCTATCATTAAAACTACTGAAGCTAACGTTAAAGGTGATGAAGCAGAAGTTAATAAATATACTCAAATAAGTGTTAGCTGTTTTGTTGAAACTAAAAAAATTGATGATATGCAATTACATTATATAGAAGTTTTTAATAATTTAAATCAAATATTAAATAATTCTAGAAGGCTAGAACTTACTAGTCCTAGAAATAATTAATCATTCACTTGTGTGAGTGATTTTTTTATAAACAAAAACTAGCTTAGATGATGTTACCCATATAGTTGACACGTATTAAAAAACAATACGTGTTTTCTATT
>CAVDFY010000081.1:0-17466 GCA_963607925.1 bacterium | reverse complement strand
TCCCTATACTTTAAAGAAAAAAGATTAAGTAATCACTTAATCTTTAATCTCTTCTAACAATTAATAACATATTCTTTGAAATGTTTTACTTTTACCATTACTTATAGTTGCTACTTTAATTAATACTCTATCTTTTCTAACATAGTATGGATTATAACCTTGTCTTAAAAAGTTTATAATCTTTTCATCAATGTCATCTCCTACTATTTTTAAATCTTTTAGATCTGATAGTTCTTTTAAATCAACTTGATAAAATTCTAATTTCTCGTATTTTTTAATTGTTTCTAATATTTCTTCTTTTGTTTTAATTAGCTACTAAATAATTACTATAAGCCTTGAAGTATGTATTAGATCTATAATTACTTATATAATCAGTAGGAACATACATTTGTAATTGATATGAAGTATCAAATGTATCAAATCCAGTCAACTTAGGTACATCTGTATAGAAGTAATAAGCTGATAAATTTGTACATCCTTCAAATGCATAAGCTCCAATACTTTCAAGTATATTACTCATATATATAGTATTTATATTAGTTTGATTAGCAAATGCTCTATAACCAATTGTTTTAACAGTAGATGGTACTGTAAATGTAATAGCTGTTTTTCCATTTGGATATCTAATTAATGAACTAGCATCTTTATTATAAAGAACTCCTGAAGTACTTGAGAATGTTGCATTGTTAGCATCAACATTTATATTACTAATATTAGAGTTTCCATCTAAGAATCCACCCGGAATGTCATCTAAATATCTTGGAAGTGTTAATGTTGTTACATATCTATTTCCATCAAATGCATCAGCTGCAATACTTGTAACATTATAACTTCTACCATTAACATCTAATGTATCAGGAATAGTTACAGAAGTAGAGCTTCCTGTATAAGATGTTATCTTAATTTCATTATTATTATTAAGTATATATAAGAAATCAGATGAATATTGAGCACTTGAATAATTATGATAAGTCCAAGGTGTAGCATTTCTAAAGTCACTTAGTACACTAGATGGTACAGAGTAAGTAAAGTGTGAATTATACCATAAACCTAAGAATCCTCTCTCATATCCTGGAAGAGCCGTAGATGCAGTATTTGGAACACTACTTACTTGCATACTTAATGTAGTTGTTGGTCCACCTTGATATGGATTATATAAAGCATAATCATTAATATCAGTTGTACCAGTACCAAATTGGATATATGAAATTGAGCCACAACTATAAAGACAGTAATCATCAGCTACAACTACACTATTAAATATAGCATTAGTTAATTTTTCACAATCAGCAAATGAATATTTACCAAGTCTTGTTATTTGGTTACCAGTTACTCTTGTAACATCTGTTTGATAGAATGCATAATCATCAATAAGAACTACACTGTTAGGAAGATTAACTACCCAAGTTTGACCAGTAACTACTTCTACTCCATAATAAGCATAAGTACCAATTGATACAACATCATGTGTTATACCACCAGCGGTAATCTCATTAGGAATTTCAAATGAAGAAGTAACATCAGGTCCATGATATTCAATAATTTCCCAACCAGTTACATCAGCATTCATCATATTTTTAAGTGTTACTTCACGAATACTATATTCTCCAATATCATATGGAAGAGTACCAAATTTATAACTTCCGATTATATATCCAGTTGGATAAATATAATCTTTAACATTTGATGGAAATGTATTTTTATACGCTTCTTGATAAGTTACATTTGAAGTACCTATCTTACCATCTGGAACATATATTCTAAAACGTTTACCAATTGTAGTACCAACATTATAGAATGCATTACTTCCAATGCCGATTTTCATACCACTTGCTTGAGTATCAGCATTAGTAGAAGTAAAGAACATTTGTTCCATACCAGTACATCCATAGAAAGCACCTTCACCAATACTTGTAACAGGTCCAGCATTAACATAGTTAAGAGTTATATTATTAGCATAAGCATAATTACCAAGTTCTACAAGTTTAGGTGTTGTAGCTTTATAAAGTTTATTATTAAATAAAGCGTACTCACCAATATAATCAACATTTGAAACATTAAGTTCACGAACACCTTGTAAATTATAAAATGCATAACTTCCAATATATCTTAAATTTGTGTTAACTATATCAAATGTGCTTCCAGAACTCATTGTTGCCCATCTAAACGCTCTCTCACCTACACCAATTACTTCATAACTTTGACCATCAATAGTTAATGTAGTTGGTAACATATAAGTAGCATTTAAATCAGCTCCGTGATATTCTACAATTTCTAATCCATTAACAGTTTGGTTATCTTTTGTTATATATTCACGACTTACAACACTATATTCACCAATATTATATGGAATATTCGTAGAACTATAAGTTCCCATTATCGTTCCATAATCATAGAAATAATCTTTATATTCTTTTCTAAATGAATTAGCATATACATCAGTTAAATAATCACTTGATGTTGTAATTGTAGTTGTATAGTAAGTACCAGATGAACTAGATAAATGACTATATAAGTTTGTCCAAGTACTACTATTTGTTGTTCTAACTGTATAAGTAAATGTTGTACTTTCACCATTAGCTAAAGAACCATTACTAGAAGTATTATTAAATACTATTCTAGAACTTGATGCTTCGTATAAAACATTAGTTGCTGTTTGAAGTGTTGTGTTTCCAAGAGTAACAGATGTAGTCCAAGCCTCAATATCTTGTCCAGAATTATTTTTAACGGTTACAGTACATACATAAGTATATCTTCTACTAGTACCATTACCACTTTGACTTCTATTACAACTATCAGTAACATTGATGCTTACATTATTTGGAGTTTTAACTTCAGTTGAAGTATTAGATGAACCAACATAGAATCTAATTCTATTATTAGTAAGTGTTCCTACATCAGTAAATGCATATTGATCAAATACTCTAGTTTCACTTCCAGGAGTAAAGAATATTTGTACTAAATTTGGAAGAGCATAAACAGCATTTGAATCCATTTGATATACAGAACCTAAATTAATCTTATAAAGTGTATTCATATTAGCAAGTGCATAAGAACCTATACTTCTTAAATTAGGTGTTTCTAAATATACAAGACCACCATTATTAAATGCATAACTTCCTATATCAAGTAAACTAGTAGATGTAAATGATTTAATAGCTGTAATTTCTTCGAAACTATGTTCACCTATTTTCATAAGTTTATTATTTATTATGTCACTTCCACCACTACCATTAACAGTAGTATGTTTAAATGCATAGTCACCAACAGCTATAACATCTTTAGTTTCTCCATTTATTGTATATGTAAGTGGAATATTAAATGTATTTGATATATCTGCTCCATGGTACTCTATAATTTCCCAACCATTAATATCTTGATTATTTCTATCTTTTATAGTTGTTTCTCTTACACTATATTCTCCGATATCATATGGAATTGGTGTATTAATAAATGAACCAACTATATATCCAGTAGGATAAATATAATCTTGATAATTACTAAATAATGCTTTATAGAAATCAACTTTTCCTTCTGGTACATATATTCTAAGTCTATTATTAGCATTAGTACCAATATTATTCATTGCAGTACTATGAACTGACATATTATCAGTATTAGTTGTACCTATAAATATTTGTTCTAAGTTAGGGTTATTACTAATAGCATTCTCACCCATTACTTGAATATTACCAAGGTTAACACTATATAAAGTATCCATATCTGACATAGCATATTTACCCATTGAATTTAGATTTGGTAAATCTACTGTTTGAAGACCAGTATTATATAAACTATAGTCTCCAATAGATATTAAGCTCTCTGAAGTAAGTGATTTAACTTTGATATTTTCAAGACCATGGTTATCTATATTTATTAAATTATTAGCAAGTAAATCAATAGTTTGATTTGATGATGAAGCAGTATGTCTATATGCATACTCACCTACTGAAATTATATTCATAAGTGGACTAGTTGAAGAATATACACTTAAGATACCAATACTTAAGCTTTGAGAAGTCATATCATAATAGAATGATAATTGCCTACTTTCTCCAGGAGCAATAGTTCCGTTATAATCTTTATTTGTTAAGACTAATAAATTACCATTTATATTTTCATTAGCTCCAGTATAAGTAGAACCCCATGTAACACCAGTTGGAAGATTTATTCTAACAGTCCAATCATTTATGGTAGCTGTTGTATTATTTGTAATTGTTAAATTTCCACCAAATCTATATTCACTACCATTTTGCCATGAGTTACCAGTTATAGATGCAGATAATCCTTCATCAGATACAATAACATCTGGTATTTGATAACTGCTAGTTAAATCAGCTCCATGATATTCAATGATTTCATAAGCAGTTACATCTTCGCCTTGAGCATTCTTCTTAGTAACACCACGTACACTGTATTCTCCCCAATCATATGGAATAGCTACATGTTTATAACTACCAATTATTGTTCCTTTAGGATATACAAATGATTCATTAGCAGAAAATATCTTCTTATACCCTTGTAAATAATCAAAACCTTCAGCATCTGTTCCAGATGGAACATATACTCTAAGTCTACCATCTAAGTACATTCCCCAATTTGTAAATACAGCATCTTCACCAACAGTTAAGTCAATACTCTTACCATTGTTTACAACCTTAGTAGAAATATTACTAAACCATACTCTACCAAGTTGAGGACAATTATAAAATGCTTTATCCCCTATTACTTTAACAGTTCCAAGATCCATCTCATAAAGAGTTGTACTATTCATAAATGCATATGACATTATTTCATTAACATTTGGAAGACTAATATAAGTTATTGGATTTTGATAAAAACCATAAGAGCCAATATATTCAAGTTTATTAGAAACAAGCGTAGTTAACTCAGTATCATAAAATGCATATGAATTTATTTTACTAACTTCACCTAAATTTATCTCAGTTATATTATCTTTATAAAATGCATATGAATCAATTAATGACACAGTATCTGGAATAGTTATCTTAGTACCAGTAGCTGCTGTATTTAAATTTCTATATGAATTATATCCAAGAGCAGTAACAGGTTTAGTAACAGATGATTTAGTTATATTATTTGGAATAGCAATATTAGAACCAACAGATACACTATTTATAAAGTATGAAATTCCATATCCATCACCATAATCATAAACAAAATATTGATTATTATCAGATAATTCTCCATGATAATATACATATGCTTCATTAATATTCTTAGTATTTCTAAATGTTTCAATTGCTCCTTGACTTACAAAGAACTTAGTACCATTAGAACTATCATCGAATGTATTACTTCCAATAGTTGGAGGAATTTGTCCTTCAAACTTAACATATCTAGCATTAGCAAATGCTCCATCACCTATATTAGTTACAGTAGATGGAATAGATAAGAATGTAAATGCTTTAGAAGTAGATATACGACCTAAATTAACATTAGCAAATGCATTAGAACCAATAGTTGTTAATGTTTTAGAAAGAATTAATGTCTTAATACTTGTCTTATCTTTTAAAGTATTATTAGCTATTTTATTAATAGTCGTTCCATCACTAACTGTAGCATTCGCAAGTCCTAAATATTCTATTGAATGCATTTCATCACTAGCTATATAAGTAAAATCTTCGTTTTCAAAATAAGCACTATTTAATGTATATATAATTAGTTTTTTAATATTATAAATATTCTCAGTTGTAGTTGTTGGATCAATATCATCAAAGTATGCTTTTAATAGATTTTCTAATGATTCATTATTATCACGAATATAAACATAATATGAATCTTCTTCACCTTGAATTGGTATTACTGAGTCTTCTGGGGCACCTTGATTAATATCATCACCAGTAAAGTTATCAGAACCACCAACTGTAATATTATTAGATGAAACACCTCTTATAATTAATGTATTACCAGTATTAGGTCCAGTATATGGAGTTGAGTTAGATGGAAGCATAATAGAAGGTCCATTTAATACTCCAAGAATTGTATTTAAGTTGTATACATATATTTGATACTTAGAGAATGAATCAATAAGTTTCATATTTTGAAGTTGTATTTGAGTAATAGTACCATTATTAAGAATTTCAATGTTAGTTGAACCATCTGCTCCTATTACATAACCTACTTCTACATTAGGTGCAATAGTTAAACGAGTATTTGATTCAACAATTATATCAACAGGTATATTGCCTACTTTATTCTTAACAATTCTAACAGCTTCTAATAAAACACCATCTTCTTCTTCATTTTGAATACCATTAACAGTAAATTCTTTACCAACAAATATATCATAATCTTGATTTAAACCAACAATATGTATTTGACTCTTTGGAGTATTTATATATAAGTTACCATCCACATCTATTTTTCCACCAGATGATGTATCAATATTAAGTTTACCCATCTCAACGAAATCATAAACTAAATCACCTGTAAAATGTAAGTTATATCCAGCTGTATCTAAATGTACTCTACGTTGAAAATCAACACTACCATCAATCTTAATATCATCAGCAAGTTTAATTGTATCTCCACTAAGAGCATTAAGAGCAGCATCTCTAAATTGACTTTCATTTTCTACTAACCAAATTTGTCCTTCATTAGCAAGACTAGCATCTATTCCTCTTTGAGTACAATATACATTCGCATGAACACTTACTGAAGCTCCACTATATAATGATGAATTAACATTTTGATACATACCATAATCTATTCTAAAGTATCTATAATTATTTTCATCATCATCTTTATCTTTATCTATTTCACCTTTAATAATTATTTGAGGTATTGTAGTTAAATTTGATACAGGATTTAATGCATCAGTTTCAAGATTATCAGGTGTTGGATTTGAAGCAGCATATGCTTTTAACTTAGTATCATTAGTAGCAGTAACTGTACTTGAAAGTACTTCATCAGTAATATCTATAACTCTATAATATAACACTCCAGCATTAGACATTGTTCCATCTAGAGTAAATGATAAGTTATAATCTATATTTAATGAACCAGTATTTTTAATCTCAATATACCTTGTATTCTTAAATGTATTACTTAAATCTGTTTCGCGCACTACAGTAACAGTGTCCCCTTCAGTACCAATCAAAACACCAGATTTATCATATTGATTAACTATATGTTCTACAGTACCTAATTTAATTTCAGTACCTTTACTAACATATTCATTATAAAACCAACTATAAGCATCATATATTAAGAAAACACTAAGTATAACAAGTACAAATGATTTAGCCATAATTCTAGGAGTCATATATTTAGAATATTCGGTTTTATAACCATCTATTCTCTCTTTATTCTTAGTTTTAGCTAAACTCAAGTATTCCCTAAATTCACTATAATATTCTTTTGTATATCTCTTAAACTTTTTATAATATAATAATATATAAAGTCTAATCTTTTTTAAAAATCTTAAATTATAAATTGAATCAATAAATCTATATAAATAAACAGATACAACTATTACACCAAGAATTTCATAATAATAGAACTTTCTTAGTTTCTTTCTAACTTTTTTATAACATCTTTTAAATCTTTTTTGAGCAACATGAAAGAAATCAATTAAATAATTGATTAATGCATTATAAATTTTATTAATGCTTTCTTTCATATCTACTCCTCATTGATTTTTTATTTTTTTTACATCTTTTATTATATCTTTTATTTCAAAGAAATATATAAGTCCTAAAGGTATAATTATTATAAGTACAAATCCTATTTTAGTATCCATTATTCTTTCTATAATACTAAATAAGAAAAATTTATATATGTATTTTCCAAGTATTTGCTCTTCATAAACTGCTGGGTCATTTGATATATTTTTAATACCTTTAGTATAAAATATTCTTCTATTATTTTCTTTTGAAATTCCAACTATCTCGTGAGTAACTATTTTACCTTTTAAGTCTCCATCCATTCCTTTAAAAGTTACTATATCTCCAACTTTATAATCAGATATTTTTTGTTCTTTTATAAGTATTACATCACCTTTTTTTAGTTTAGGATACATACTATTAGTTATTATTGAGTAAGTTCTAAATCCAAAAACACTTGGATTATTTGGCATTATTTTTTGATAAGCTGTTGCTATTACAAATAATACAAGTAAGATAAGTAATATTATTTTAATAACATCTAATATTTTAAGTAATACTTTCTTCATATATATCCTTTCTATGGTTTAATAAACATTATTTTGTTAACTTTTAGTGATGTTCCTTGTAATGCATTCGGAGCATCTATATCTATTTCTAAATTCCAATAATAATTTAATGTTGAATTTGCAGGAATTGTAACACTTTTAGTAAAATCAAAGAAATATCTATCATCCTCTTCATTATGTTCAAGTCTATCATTAAGCATAAATGAAAATGTTTCAGGGTTAGTAGCACTTATTTTTAAATAATTCTTCATAAGATTTATATTACCAGTTATTTCAGTAAATACAATTTTAACTTTAGCAGCTACTTCATTTTTATTAGTAAGTTCAAATCTATATCTTTGTATCTTTCCTGGATACATTTCTTCAAGAGTAATAAGTGCATCATCACTTTGTTGTCCTTGAAGAACATAAGTATTATTAACAAGTGCATAAAGTTTAACATCTATATCACTATCAGTTATATAAAAGTCACGATTATATTCAATATTTTCACCTAAAGATGGTTCTGTTTGCATCCATCCATATGCTATTCCTATTAATAAAGCAACTATTAATATATTTAATATTATTGATATATTCTTTTTCATATTAACCCCCAAATGTTACCAGTGTTGCATAACTTTCTGGAGATACACCAACCACTTCAGCAATTCTTACATATACACTTTGATATCCTGTAAATTGTTGATTTGGATCAGTTACCTTAGTCCATACAGTATTTTGATCATTAGTAGTAGCCCATTCCATTGTAGTATCAAGTCCAGTAATTGTATAGTTAGCATTTCCAGTTAATGAAGGAGCCGCTAATAATTCATTTGCACTACCAAACTTAAATAATACATTTATTATTGTAGAAGCAAGAGCATTAGTGCAATCAACATCTCCTCCTTCTAACCATATCTTAAGATTAACTTGCATTCTAGAGTTTTTAGGAATAGTAAATAACACTTTATTAAGGTCAATATTATCACTATCACTAGAACTTCTTCCACCATCTTTAAAACTAAAGTCACGAACTAATTGATTAGTAGAATATTCACTAGGTATATTACCAAAAGTAAATTTACCAGTTTTAATTATAGCTTTAGTTGTATACGGATCAGTTATACCATTTTCAGGTGTTTTACCAAATATTACTGTCGCAGTTGAACTACTTGAAGTTGGATAAGTAATTGCTATTCTAAGAGCGTCCCACGCAGGTCCAGTAACTTTAGTATCTCTATGTATATATACATGTTTTGGATAATCTTCAGTTTGTAAATAGAAGTTAAAATCAACATAACCATTTTCAATCATTTGAGATACACTTCCATCAGACTTAGGAAGTAATATAAATTCCGGATCAGTTAATGATAAACCTTCATTAAAATCAATCGTATAAAAGTTAGCTGCATCTACACTAGATACTTGTTTTAACTCAAATTCATCAAAATTATCTAACATATTATTTAAATTAACAACACTTCTAGCAGCAGAATCCGGTTGAAGTTTAATAACTAATCCTTCAGCAGCACTAACTTGAATATTCGATAAGTTTATTTGAGGATTCGATCTATCTTGAAACCATGCATATGAAGTCATAAATAATATAACAGTAAATCCAACAAGTAATATTATTTTAACAACAATTTTTTTGTTCATTAATTTCCACCCCCAAACTTAACAATAACTGCTTTAGATGCTAATAACGCATCTGTTTCTTTATATCTAACATATACAGTAGCATTCTTATCAAATGTAACTATATTTTTATATTCAGTGTATGTAAGTCCATTATCAGTTGAATATTCCATATGCTCATTTATACCAGTTATAGTTTTACTAACATCATCAGCTTTAACATTTGGAACATTGGTATTTTCATTCTTAGTAATACCCACGAAAGATAAATTTATTTTAAATATTCCACCTTTTAAAGCAGATACAGCATCTCTATCATTTCCTTCTACCCATACTCTAACTTTAAGTCCAGATTTTTTCTCTAATCCATCTTCTGTGTCTATAGATACAAGTACAGGATCTCCATTAGCCATCTTAGTATCATATGAAGCACTTATCACATCTTTTAAATTATCTAAATCTTCTTCATAAAAAGTACTTGAATCTTCAACTTTAATATATTTATAGCTTTGACTATTAGTTGATTCAATTGAAGCAGTAAACCATCCATCATTTTCAGTTATTTCATATGTTTTATTTGGAGCCCAAATTAGAACTGGTTTATCTTCGAGTTCAAAACTATTAGTTTCCTCATTAAAATTATATCTTATAAATGCTACCCTAACAGCTCCAGCTATTAAATCTCTACTAAAGTCTCCATAAGCGCTAGCTCTAACTATATCGTCTATCTTTTTATCACTACCAGGAATTAAAACTAAATCTTCTTTTTTAGTACCGCATTCAGGAGTAACACTTGAATCTTCTTCTAAAAATAATTTAACAGAAGAATCATTTTTAAACCAAACATCAAATTCTAAATAATCTTCATTAAGAGTAGCATTAGTAAAACTTAAAGGAGTTCCATATTCATCTTTTAAATTAGCTTTATAAAAGTTAATTCCATCACTAGTTACTTCATTGCTAAATCTAAATCCTTCACCAACATCAATATTAAATGAGTTTCCCCATCCTTCATTTCCATCTTCAGAAATAAGAATATTATTAGTTTTAGCAGTACCAATATTAACTCCTTCTACATTACTATCGCTTTCATGAACAAACCAAGCATAAGAAAAAACAAATATAGATACAATTATAGCTATAAGTTTAAACATTGTAACATAAATATTTTTACTTGCTTCCTTATTCATATACTACCTCAAATATGCAAATGCATCTTGTTTATTCTTTCTATATCCTTTAAGAAGTCCCTTAAACTTCTTAATAATTTCTTTATCTGTTTTTAACTCTTTTTCATGAGCTAATTTAAACTCTTCAGTAAGAATCTTTTTAAATTCTTTTTCAGAATATTTTCTATTGTTAATCATAAAGTCATTAATTAACTTACGAAGAGCATATCTATTAATTTTATCTTCTTTATATGTTTTATTAGAATCACTCTCATTAAGTATTACATAATCTAAGAAGAATGCCATATCCATTCTATTCTTAGTTTTTTCATCATCTACTTTCTCATGAGAATCATTAACTTCTTTTTTATCTTTAACATCATATTGCTCTATAAATTCCCATAATTCTAATGCTTTTTGAAAGTTTGGATTTTTAAGAATAGTATTTGTCTTTCTAATTGGAGATTTTACTGGAGCAGCACTAGCAAGTTCTTTAACAAAAGGTGTTTTTAAGAAATCAGCTACTACTAACTCAATCTTAGCAAGTCTTTGTTCAACACTTTCTCCACTTGATGAAGTACCACTTAAATCTTCAAATGAGTTAGTTTCCATATTTAAAGTTATATTTACTTCATCTTTTCCTAACTTAGTTTTACCATTATAAGTCATTATTCTCTTTTTCTTAGCATAACTACCACTCGCAGTAGCTTCTTTTCTAAGTTTAAAGAAATAATTAAGGTTGTTTAATAATGATATTACAAATCTATTTTCATAAATATCAAAGCTTTCTTCTTTGTTTACATTAAGTACTTTACTAGGAGTAATTGCTCCATCTTCACTAACATCTTGTATTAAATCAGTATGTTGTGCTAAATGCTTTATAGTTTCTTGACTAATCTTTTTAGCTTTTTCTACTGGAACTATTTCTTCTTCTTGCATTATGAATCTTTTAGGATTTCTAATGATATTATCAAGATAAATAAGTGTTTCTTCTATTTTATCTATCCATGAGTAATCATACTCTACACTTTGAAAAGATGAATTAACTACAACTTTAGATTCATTAGAACCAACGAATTGTTGCATAGCTAAATTATCTGTATCATCTAATAAATTTAATAATTCGTTTTTATTCATCTTTTATTCCTTTCTACATTGCTTTCTTAAGTCTTGCTAAATATTCTTTACATTCACTCATGTTTTCTTTTCCAAATGTTTTATCTAAGAATTTAACATATCCATCTATCTCATCACGAATGAATGATAAGTTTAATTGTTCAAACTTTCTAAGTACTTTCTTACAAAGTATATAATCAAATCCATCTAACTCAGTACCACCACATGCTACATATACTGGAATGAATTCTTTAATATGTTTTACGATACGGTTTCCAAAAGCTAGTCTGAAATGTTCAATAACGTAATTGTCCATATCTTCTAACTTATTAAGTGTATCTTGACTAACAGCATGTTCTTGCTTAGCTTTAGTAAATAAACTTTCTAAGTAACTACTATTAATTCTAATTCCATCTGTATCAGGAGCATCAAATACTTGACCTTTATCATTAATATCTATCGGCATAGCACGGTCATATACTTTATCTGTTACCATAAATGTTGAGTCATCGTTGTTGATTGTACCGATGTACCACATGTTATCTGGTATCTTAAGTTTACCATCAGGTAAATGTTTTGGATCGTTTGGCCATACATTTGGTACCAAATCTATAACCCATTCATCACGAGAAGGCATTTCTAATATAGATAGCATTTCAGCGAAATAGTATTCAACACGAGCTATATTCATTTCATCTAGTATTGTTAAATACATTTCATCATTATAACTCGCTTCATACATTGCTTTTAATACTTCTGTTTCATTAAACTTTTTAGTAAACTCGTTGAAGTAACCAAATAGCTCTGTTCTATCTCTCCATGAAGGTTGAACTGAAGCAATAGTTGCATCTCTACTAATAAATTTTCCCCAAGCATATGGAAGTGATGTTTTACCAGTACCAGAGATACCTTGCAAAATTACAAGTCTTGTTGCTCCAAGAGCCGCTACAAACAAACGAATAATTTTAACTTTATAATATAGTTTCATACGACTAGCAGCAAAGTTTCTAAAAGTATCGCACAACTCTTCAAGTGTAAATGTATTACCAAAGTTTTCAGGTGTTTTTCCTTCATACTCTTCATCAATTTGAGTTAACTTGAAGAAACGACTTCCATTAGCTGCTTCAGGCATAGCTTCAGCTGGAGCTTCTTCGCCTTCACTAGCTTCTCCTTCAGTAGTACCTTCACTAGTGTTCTTAACATCACTAGGCATATCTATATTTAAAGCACTTTCCTGAGGTTTAAGACCAATTTGTGAAACCTTCAAAGCATATAATTCTTCTTTTTCTTGATTAAGTCTAATAACATCTCTATCAAGTTTAGCAACTTCTTCTAATAAACTTTCTTGCTCAACTAAAGTTTTCTTAAACTTAAATATTTTTCTAATTAACAAAAATACTAAATATATAATTCCAAGTAAGAATGCAAGTATAAGTAATACTGCTAAACCTACTAATATCCATTGACCAACTGAAAATTCTCCAGAATATTCTTTTAATATTTTTAAATATGCTTTAAAGTTAAACATCTTAATAATGCCTTTAATAAACCCCATAAAAATATTTATTATTCCAGAAAAGAATTGTTCAAATAAATCATATAAAAATCTAATATATGTTGACAATTCTTCCACCTCTATTCTTAATTCTATATTCAGTATAATTTTATCATATTTTATGACTAAATTACAAGGAAATATACACCATTTAAAAAGAAAAAAGTTATGTATTTCTACATAACCTCAATATTCAAATTAATTTGATTATTTTTTAACACTAAATTTTAATGTACTTGGAATACTAGTAACACTTTTATCACTAAATTTGGCAACAGTTTCTTCATCTCTAGCATAGCCTATTTTAGACTTACTAGCATTAAACATATATTTAATATCGCTTGTATTAGTAATATCAAAACTACTTAAATCAAGTACTTCAGCAACTGATACGTTAAACATATATTGCATACTATCAACCGAAGTAGTATCAAATTTATCTAGTCCGATTATTTCTGTAGCAGCACTTCTATTAAACATTTGAAGCATAGTTCTTACATTGCTCGTATCAAAACTACTAACATCTAACTTAGTCATTTTACTATCTCTAAACATTCTTGACATATCAACTACTTTACTAGTATTTAAATTACTTAAATCTACAGACGTTAACTTAGTTTCTCTAAACATTTGCGCCATAGTAACTACATTACTTGTATCCATTTTTTCAAGGCCAATTATTTTAGTAGCACTTGACTTTTTAATTAATACATTATAGCAATAAAAAAGCTATTCATAGAATAGCAATTTTTATATTAAACAAATCATTTAACTTTTTTATAATCTAGTAACAACATTATAAATTTATATAATTGATATATAAAGAATGCTGCTAAAGGTAAAATAATACATACGAAGAATCCTACTTTAGTTTTTAAGAATGTTAATATTGTTCCTAAAACTGGTAATCTTGTTCCGTTCCATACAGAAATAATATCTCCAGGAGCAACTTGTTGTGGATCTTCTCCAGTGTTATTATCACCTTGAGTAACATATGATGTCATACCATTTACTGTAAGTACTGATTTAATTCTGTGTGTTTTAATTATCTTAGTATTTTCTTCCATTGAGAAGAATGCGATAACATCGCCCTCTTTTAATTCACTTTTTCCATCATAAGATTTAGTAATAATTAAATCACCAGTCATGATAGTAGGTTCCATTGACCCTGTTTGAATGTTTAGAGGAATGTATCCAAATATTTTAGAAACTCCCTTTTCACGAGAAGTTAATGTAATCAAAGTTACACTAGCTGCTAAAATAATAACAACCCAAATTATTATATCTAAAATAACTTTTAAAATCTTTTTTCCTTTCATATTACGCCTCCAAATTTACTATGCTGATGCATTCTTAGATATTTGAATGTTGAAAGTAATATTAGAACCTGAAGCATTATTTTCACAGTCATAATCTTGTCCTTCAACCCATCCATATATTCTAACTTTATTAATACCAGCAGCTAAGTTAAATAATGTTTTATATTCTCCATTAGCAGTATTTCCATTTGGAGTTTGAATATCAGGAGTTACTTGTTCAAAATATGTATTAACTTTTGATTGATAGTCTACTGCAGGATTTTCAGCAATATCAGTTTTAATACCATAGTAATTAGGTACAACTGTAGTTGTATCATATGTAGTTTCTCCATAGTTGTTTGCTTGTGCTACACCAGCAGCTGTATGTATATTTGAGTTTGGTTCCCAGAACACATTTGTAGTTCCACCAGTACTATGACTAGCAGCACCTTTTAATGCAATAGCATCTGCACTAGCACCAGTAGCAGCACTACCTTCATATAAGAATGCAACTCTAGCAGCATTTTTAAGTCCAGTATCAGCAGCAGTAGCAACAACATCTGATGAAGTTGTTAAATATACTGTAGTAGCTTGTGTAGTTAATAAGAATAAATCAAATGCAATAAAGTCACCTGTAGTACCTGCTTTTTCAATAGATTGTTCAGCAACAATTCTATAACCATGAGCAGTAGTAGCATCAGCTTCAATACTACCTTTATACATTTTCATAAATCCTGTAGTAGCATCTACATCACCTATAGTAGATACAGGAACGATTTGATTTGGCAATTGGTTTGTATTACCAGCATAAGCATTAGCAGTAATATCATTAGTTGAAATATTTGCTTTCCAGTTAACAGCATCTACAGAAACTTGGATACCATTAGCAGCACTAACATTGACATCAATACTATCAACAGTAACAGTTGTATTTTCAGTGAACCATGCATAAGATGCAGTAGTTAAAGAAATAGCAGTAACTATTAACATAAGGAATGCAGTAAGAATCTTTTTTCTATTGTTATTTGATTCTTCACGATTTTCCTTTACAACATTGTTTTCAACAACATTAGTTGTTTGTGGTTGAACAGGAGTATTATTAACAACTGCTTGATCAACAGGTGTTGTTTGAACATTGTTGTTTACATTGTTTTCATTTTCCATAATTTAATCCTTTCATTAATCAGTTTTCTCAGTAATTATCATAGACATTTTCATTTCCCCTCCAATAATATCATCGATACATTCAGGGTCTTTACCTTCAAGCCAAACAATTACAGTGTACCTGTCTATTTCACCAGGTTTAATGTTATCTCTATCTTGTTGCATTATTAAATGATTTGATAAAAACGATATTGTATTTGGTTCAGCCTTGCCATCTTTAGCCTTTTTAGCATAAACCTTACGTTCGCCATTAGTATAAAGAGCAACTCTAACAGCCTCATCAACATTCTTTATAACAGATTCTATAACAATCTTAGATTTATAACTAACATTCTCTTTTCCATCATTTTTTACAAAGAACGTATATGCGATATAGTTATCTTCACTATGATCACCTTCTTTTGATATTAAGCTATCAAAAGGAATCCACCCTTCAGTAATGTTATCCATATACTCTAAACCTTTTACTTTAATTTCAACAGTTTCCGCAGAAAACTCTGAATCAGAAGATAAAAGTATATGTCTTTCAGACTTCAAATTTCTATCTAGTTTAATTGTAAAATAGCCATTACTATTCACAACATATAATATTAAATATAATATTGAGAAAAATAGTAATAAAACTAATAAAGCCATTTTTACAATTCTAGTAAATAATTTTCTTCTATAAACTTTTTCAGCAGTTACTTTAACAGTATTATCCATAACATCACCTACTTATATATTTTATAAGTCCTATTATCATATTCTTCTACAATTGTGGCATTAATACTTTTAGAAAAATTGATAATACTTTCATAATTAGTAACTTCACCAGGCTTTAAAAATAAATAATTTACAAGACCTTTAAGTTTAATAGATTTTTGTTCTAGAGTATTTAAATGATAAACGCCAAGCATAACACCAGCATTCTTCAGCTCTTTTACTTTAATATCTCTAGAAATTAATTCACTATATGGTACTAAAAACACAAAATGATTAAGAGTTTTAGGCTCTATAATATTAAGCATCTTAGTAACATTAGTTCTAAGTCTAAAAAATCCATTCGGAAGTTTTATAAAATATAATGTATTCTTTTTATCAGAGAAAACATCTTTAACTATTTGAAAACTTACATTTTCAGCTTCAATATACTTAAAATCTATCGCAAATTCATATTTAATAAACGCATCATATACATGACTAGAATCAATACCACTAAATTCTTCTTTATCAAAATGAATTCTTGACATATAGTAATTAATACCATTTAAATTACCAACAATGTCATAATAAACCTTCAAAGGTGATTTCGATAATTCTCTTAAACACTTTTTATAATTTTTACTTTCTTTAGTAATATTTTTA
>CAVDFY010000080.1:14598-15783 GCA_963607925.1 bacterium | reverse complement strand
TTTTTGTTTCTTTTAAATAGGATTTTATTACTCCATCTTCTGATATAATTCCATGTACTAAAGCTATATATTTGCGTTTTACATTATTATCCCAGTTATCTTGTAAGTTTTCTTTTACTCTTTCATTTTTAGCAAACATTACAAGTCCACTAGTATCTTTATCAAGTCTATGTACTACAAAAACTCTTTGATTTTTCTTATGTAAGTAATCATAAACTTCGTTATATAAACTCTTACTATATTTTTCACTATTAATAGTTGGAATATTTCCATCCTTGTAAACTATTAATAAATTTTTATCTTCAAATAATATTTTTAACTTCTTCATACTACTCCTACTAATGAATAAAATGTCCAATTAATATAATTATAATTCCAAGTACTATACCTATTTGTAATTCTCTTTTTTTAATATGTTCTTTAACTTCACATAAAAGTTCAAACATAGATATATATATTAACATACCTAATGTTAATGAAATAAGTACGCCTGTTACAGCATTATTAAGTGTAATATTAAATATTTTTATTAGAATTATGCCTATTACACTTGAAAATACTAAACTACCAAGCAAAAAAACTTTTTCTTTCTTATTTTTTACCAGTGATGATATTTGTATGCCAAGTGGAATATTGTGAAAAGATACTCCTAATGCTGTAAAGAATCCTAAACTTAAATTATTTATTGATGTTGTGTAAATTGCTGTTCCTTCAATAATATTATGTAAGAATAATGCTAATGCTGAAATTAGTCCAATATGTTCCATATGACTTTTTTTATTAGTTCCATGTTCATGATTTGGAATAAATATATCAAGTAATTTCAATATAGCAATACCTACTACTATACAAAGTATAATTAATGTTTTATTTTCTAATAATTCTAAACATTCTGGTAACAAATCAAAAAATACTAATCCTAAAATTATTGTAAATGAGAAACCTACTGAAAAAGTTACTAGTTTTTTATCATCTTTTATAAATTTAGTGATTAAGTATCCTACTAAAAATGATATACCAGATAATAATGTTATAATTATTGCTTTAAATTCCATATTTTTTCACCAACGATATTATAACACGTTTTATACTATCTTCAAAAGATAATCTAAAATTAAACAAACTAATACAAAAATAATTAAATATATGTAAGACTTTTTAGTTATTTCTATTCTTTTTCTATCT
>CAVDFY010000080.1:0-14588 GCA_963607925.1 bacterium | reverse complement strand
ATCATAGTCTCCTGTTTCAACTATTTTAAGACCTATGGTTTTATATTTTGTTAAGTCTTTTTTAGAAATCAAATAATATGCATCAGGATCATCAAATTCAGCAAACATAACATCTTTAGGCATTTTGGCAATTTGAATAGTCATTAATATATCAAATATTGCTCCCATTATATTAAGTATTGATAAGAAACCTAAGAATGGTAAACTAAATATTTTAGCTATTATAAGAGTTATGACACCTATTATTGTAAATGGAGACATTAAAGAAATTAATATTGTCTTTTTATGAACTTTTTGACTACATTGGCAATAAAATATTCCTTTTTCAAGACAAACTCCTAAGTATAGATTCTTTATATCAACTTCTTTATTAATTAAATATCCAAAGAAGTGTATTATTTCGTGAAGTACAAACCATAATAATAAAATTGGCATTTTTGCATATGTAATGCTTTCATAAAAATTTGGAAACATTAAATAATAAATTATAAATAATGGTATTGCCACTAAGAATGATAAAGCATTACCTACTCCAATGTCCATTTTATACTTGTAATATTTCATATAATCACATCCTATTTATATAATAACATACTTTTTGTGATAAAATATAGTCAGGTGATTTTATGAGTAAAATTTTAGAAAATAAATGTAAAGAAGAGTTAAAGAATGTTGATAAAAGTCATAAGAGATTATTACTTCATAGTTGTTGCGCTCCTTGTAGTTCTCATGTAATAACTTATTTAGCTCCATATTTTGATATAACTATTCTTTACTATAACCCTAATATTGCTCCTGAGGATGAATACTTAAAACGTAAAAATGAACAAATTAAACTACTCAGTATGTTAGAAACTCCTAATAAGTTAGATTTTATAGATTGTGATTATGATAATGAAAAATATAACGAACTAGTTAAAGGATATGAAATGTGTCCTGAAAAGGGAGAGAGATGTACTATATGTTTTAATCTTAGAATTGAGAAAACCGCTAAAGTGGCTAAAGAGAATAATTATGATTATTTTTGTACTACCTTATCTGTTAGCCCATATAAAAATGCTGACCTTATTAATGAGATTGGTGAAGATATGGAAAAGAAATATAATGTTAAATGGTTACATTCTGACTTTAAAAAAGAAAATGGATATAAACATTCTATAGAACTTTCTCATAAATATGGACTTTATCGTCAAGATTATTGTGGATGTGTTTATTCTAAAAGAGATGAAATACTAAGAAAGGCAAAAAAGAATGAATAAAATAGAAGAATTACAAAAGATAATAGATGAATCAGATAATATAGTATTTTTTAGTGGAGCTGGTGTGTCTACTTTAAGTGGTATTAAAGACTTTAGAAGTAAAGATGGACTTTATAATATGAAATATAAGTTTCCGCCAGAATTAATATTAAGTAGTGGATTTTTCTATCATAATACTAGTGAATTTTATAAATTTTATAGAGATAAATTGAATTGCTTAAATGTTGAGCCAAACATAATACATAAATATATGGTTAAACTTGAAAAGACGAGAAAACTAAAAGCAATAGTTACTCAAAATATAGATGGATTGCATACTAAGGCAGGAAGTACTAATGTGCTTGAATTGCATGGAACTATATATAAAAATCATTGTATTAAATGTCATAAATTCTATGATGCTGAGTATGTGTTTGATTCTAAAGATATTCCTTTATGTGAATGTGGTAGTTTAGTTAAACCTGATGTTGTGTTATATGGAGAGATGCTTGATGAATATACATTAAATCGATCAATAGAAGTTATATCTAAATGTGATACTTTAATAGTAGCCGGAACTTCCTTAACGGTTGAACCTGCTAGTAGTTTAGTAAGACTATTTAGAGGTAAAAATTTAGTCATAATAAATAGAGATGCAACTTCTTATGATAGTATTGCATCTCTAGTAATTAATGATGAATTTAAAAATATATTTAAAGATTTAAAATAATTATTCTGCTTTTTTTCCACAGTTTGTACAAAAGTTACCAACAATTTTAGTACCACACTTTGGACAATAATCATATTTTCTTTGAATTTTAATATCATTTTTACTTTTTTTGTTTACTAAACCAACTGATATATATATGAATGTTATAATTAGTACAATAAATATGAATGTATGTCCACTAAATGCTGAGTAATCATATGCTCCATGCATAAGTATTGGAACTAATAGTGCTAGAATTTTATTCTTTTTAGCACTTTTTTTATTTATTTCATTATATTTAGCTTCTCCTAAAAAGTGTCCCATTATTACACCAGTACAAGCATGCATTGGTATTGCAGTAACTGCTCTTAGTAAACCTACGTATATTCCACCAGATATTACATAAATAAGATTTTCTAATAATGCGAATCCTAAAGAAACATATGTAGCATACACAATCATATCAAATAGATAGTCAAACTCTCTATTGTTATAAGTGTATTTATGTGTAAAATAATATTTGCATGATTCTTCTATTAAAGCTACACCTATAAAAGCATAAATAAGTAGTTCTACAGGATTCATTACTTCTGTTCTAGTTGCATCAAGTGCCGGAGATATTAACGGTAAGAATAGTGAAATTACAATTGTTAATAAAGCAGCATAAATTCCACCTTTAGTTAATTTTTTTAATAACTCTTTTGGTTCTTTTTCTGAATCTTTATTTTTATATATCTATTTAGTAAATACACCGGAAGTATTGATAGTATAAGTATAGATAAATCCATATGAATTCCTCCTTAATTTATTATTCCACCTAATAGTCCATAAGATAAAATCATCATAATAATACTAGCCATTATTATTCCAGCCATAACTGCAAAGAATGATTTTTTTCTATCCATACCAAATACACTTGCAACTAAGCATCCTGTCCATGCTCCTGTTCCTGGAAGTGGTATTCCTACAAAAAGTAATAATCCCCAATATCCATATTTATCTATTTCTTCTCTATGTTTATGAGCTTTATTTTTTAACCATTTTGCTATATTTTTCATCCATTTAATTTTTGATTTTTCCATCCAATCAAGTATTTTAGCAATGAATAATAAAATGAATGGCACTGGTACAGTATTTCCTATTATTGAAACTATGTACCCTACTACTGGTTTTACTCCTAAAAGTGTTGCTGCAATAAGACCACCACGTAGTTCAAGTATAGGACACAATGATATAATAAATACTATTAATTCTTTTCCATACTTTAACGCAGTTATTCCTCCAAATGCATTTATGATTCCATTTATTAAGCCTTCCATATTAACTCCTTAATTAACAATTATTATACATACTGATTATACCATAAATTCATTAAATGTATATAATTGTGATATAATGTTTACGAAGGGATGTATATGAATAATAATAAAATTGGAATGTTTGATTCTGGTATTGGTGGATTAACTGTGTTAAAAGAACTTAGAAAATTATTACCTAATGAAAATTATATTTATTATGCGGATTCTAAAAATAATCCTTATGGTGAAAAAACTGATGGTGAACTTATGGATATTGTTACTAATATTGTAGATTTTCTTATAAGTAGGGAAGTTAAAATAATTGTTATAGCATGTAATACAGCTACTACTAGATGTATAAATAGGCTTAGAAAAATTTATCCTGATATGATATTTGTTGGTACTGAGCCTGCAATTAAAGTTGCTTGTGACAAGAATTATAAAAATACTTTAGTTATGGCAACACCAGGAACTATTAAATCAGAAAGAACTCATGAATTAGTTAAATTAAATAAGAAAAGAGATCAAAAAATTACTCTTCTTCCGTGTAAAGGACTTGCTGATGCAATTGAAAGTGGTAATAAAGATAATATTAATAAAGTATTACATAAATTATTAGATAAGTATGTTGATGATGATATAGATTCTATTGTACTTGGATGTACACATTATCCACATGCTAAAAAGAATATTAAAGAATTATTTCCAAAAGCTAAACTTATTGATGGTAATAAAGGTGTATCCAAACAAGTTAAAAGACAATTAGAAAGTCATAATTTATTAAGTGACTCTACTACTCATGGTAAAGTTAAAATGATTTATAACAAATAAAAAAGCAGAGAAAATTCTCTGCTTTTTTAGTTTTTTAATCCTTTGATACCTTTTGCACCTTTAGTACCATTAAATCCTTCTAAGATATTACTCTTAAATGATTTTACTTTTTTAGATTTATTTTTGTATTCTTTAATAGCGATACTTATCATTTCATCTAGAAGTTCTCTATATTTAACATTTGCTTCTTTCCATAAATAGAATGATAAACTACCTGGACAAGTATTTGGTTCATTTACATAGAATTTATTTTCTTTTTTATCTATTAAGAAGTCTATTCTACATACACCACTTAAGTTTAATGTTTTAAATACATTTTTAGCAGTATCTTGAATATCTTTTGTTAATTTATCTGATATTCTTGCTGGAATAATTCTACTAGTAGATGCCATTCCTTTAGATGCAGTTGTTTTTACTCCTTTAGTTTTAGAGTTTCCTAAATATTTATCTGCATAACTTAATATTTCATCAAGTCCCATTACTTCTTCTAATGGACTTACTTTTTGATATTCATAGTTTCCAAGTACACTTGCATTTACTTCTACTAAGTTTTCTACCGCTTTTTCTACTACTACTTTAGTATCATAGCTAATAGCTTCTTCGATAGCTTCTTCTATTTTTTTAGAATCATGTACTAGTGTTATACCTACACTACTTCCTAGCGTTGCTGGTTTTACAACTACTGGATAACCTAATTTTTTAATTTTATCTAGAATTTCATCTTTATTTTCAAGATATTCATTATCAAAGAACCAAGTATAATCTACTACTGGAATACCTACTGATGACATAACTTGTTTCATAACAACTTTATCTTGTCCTAAAGAGGAACCTAATACATGTGAACCTACATATGGAATTCCTATTGAATCAAGTAGTCCAGCTAATGTTCCATCTTCTACATTATTACCATGTACTACAGGTAAGATGATATCTAAATCAGTGATATCTTTTCTAAATAATCCATTTGTTTTTTGAAGTATAAACATTTTTCCTTTTTTGCAAAGAGTTACTTCTTTAGCATATTTTTTTTCATCTTCAAAATGTTTATAGAAATCCATTTCTCTTAGTACATGTCCTGTGTACCATATTCTATCTTTAGATATATAAATTGGTATTATTTCATATTTTTCTTCATCTAAATTATTCATTGCTTGAATAGCTGAAATGATACTTACTTCATGTTCAACTGTTTCTCCACCATAAATAACTCCTACTTTAATTTTCATATTCACTTCTCCTATTCATTAAATATATCTGGTAAATCATTTTCTAATAATACATATGTTTCTTTGTCGCTTAGTTTTCTCATTAATGGGAATGCTTCTTTAACATCATTTAGAATATGTATTTGTGATTCAGGATATTTTTCTTTTTTAAGTCCATCTTGAATTGGTTTTGTTTGTTCTTCTCCAACTAAGATTACTTCATCTGCACATCCTGCTATTTGTCTTCCAAATTCGAAGTTTGAACTATATTGTTCATCTCCTAGTTCTATCATACCTGGTGTTACGATTATTCTTTTACCCTTCATCATTTTAAGAACATCTACCGCCATTTTAGAACCAACTGGATTTGAATTATATGCATCGTCTATTATATAAATATTTTCTGTATATTTTTTAAGTTCTAGTCTATGTTCAATAGTTTGTATTCTTCTTACTCCGATAGCTATTTGTTCTAAAGTAAGTCCTAATTCATAAGACATAGCTATAGCCTGTAAAACATTATACACATTAGCACTTCCAAGAAGTTTAGTTTCAAATGTATGTTTTTCTTTAGTATTTTTAAATATGCAAGTAAATGTTGTTCCTTTGTTAGATAGTTTTATATCGGTTGCATAAACATCGGCATCTTTATTTTTAGTTGATACCCATATTACTTTGCATTTACTTTTTAATTTATAACTTGTTTGATATGAATCATCCATATTTAAGACAGCTACTCCATCATCTGGAAGTGAATCTATTAATTCGAATTTTGCTTTTTGAATATTTTCTTGACTTCCAAAACTTTCTAGGTGAGCTGTTCCAATAATAGTTAGAATTCCATATTTAGGTTTTATAAAGTTTGCTTTTTCTTTTATTTCTCCTCTATAGAATGCTCCCATTTCTGCTACAAAAGTTTCACTAAATTTATCCATATAATTGTTAATAGCATTTATTAGGCCATACATTGTATTGAAACTCTTAGGTGTTGCGAATGAATTATATTTAACATTTAATATATCATTTAATGCATTCTTAGTACTTGTTTTTCCATAACTTCCTGTTACAGCTATTTTTTTAAGAGAATTCATACTATAAAGTTTACTTTGTGCTTGTCTTTTATAATGAAGATACACCATTTTCTCTACTGGTTTATTAATAATGTTACATAACCAAATAACAATTGTATTTATATATGAGAATAAACCAATTATTAAATAATATATAAACAAGTTATTAACATTGAAATGTATAACCATTGGTATTAAACAAAGTGTTAACAATACATACATTGTAGTATAAAGTCTTTTAATTCTTGCTGTTACTACTAATGGTTTTTTAGATTGTTCTTTTACTGCATTATTTTTATATAAGAAATATACTACTAAATAGAATACTGCAAATATAATTAATGTAACTTTAGTATTTAAGAACTTCATAAAATAAAATAATATAAATGCCATATCAAATGTAATAAATACTTTTTTAGCATTTGTTTTGACCCATTTTAAATATCTATTACCATCGTTATACCAGTTTTGTTGAAGCATATGTAATGCTTTTCTTGATTTGTATGTTAAATAATAAATATATGTTAATAGTGTTAATAAAAAATATATTTTAATGCTCATGTTACTCCTCACTTCCTATAAAATTATTAAGTACACTAATTGTCTGACCTAGATTTTCTAAATATGCATAGTGTGTACATCCAGGATATTCTACTAATCCATAATTTGGAATTACGTTTTCTAACTCTCTTCCATCTTCTATATCAACTGCTGCATCATTAGTTCCCCATATACCTAAAACTGGACATTTAATTTTCTTTAAGTCTTCAGTAATATCTGTATTAACATGAGCAACTAATACTTTTCTCATCATTTCGCTAGCATTTCTATAATCAGTTGAACCAACGTGTTTCTTAACAAAATTTTCTAGTTTACCAAGACCTGGTATTTTCTTTGCTTGTTTTAATAATTTCATTTTTAATGTTGGTTTTGTTATAACTTGCTTATATGGACTTGCTAGTACCACTACTTTTCTAGGTTTATATTTATAACCGTATATTAATGCAATTTTACCACCAAAAGAGTGTCCTATAACAATAGGATTTTTCATATTTAATTTTTTAACCATCTCATTAACCATTTCTGCATAGTCAAAAACGCTCCAAACTTCTTTTGGTTCATCACTATCACCAAAGCCTGGAAAATCAATAATTAATACATTATATTTTTTGATAAAAGGTTTGGCTATTGGCATCATCATTTCAATGTTTTGTCCCCAGCCATGTAGGTAAACTAGGCTTACACTACTTTGGTTATCATAAAAAGTATAATTAACATTTACTCCTTTAACTAACATTTGCATATACGTTTTCTCCTCATTAATTATATCATATTACAAACTTCTTTAGAATTTAAATACACTTTTTGTTTACAAAAAAAGAACTAATTTACATAATTAGTCCTAAATTTTACATATAAATTTAATTTTCACTTCCATATGTAAGTCTTCTACTTATTGGTTTTTCTAGATGTTGATTTAAATAATTAGCTAAAGTAAATGCGTTTTCACCATAGTCCATCTCAAAAGGGAAATTACCATATACTTTGTATAATGTCTCTGGTGATGCATTTTCATAGTTTATTTTTGATAAAGCTCTTTCAACAATTCTATGAAAATCTTTAACTCCCATGTCTCTTTCATTTCTTGCTAAATTGAAATATAGTTGAGAGAATGGATATTTTGCTTGTACTAATAATTCTTCAGACTCTGAAACTTGGTTTCTAGTTTTGATAACGCCTAACTGACTTCTTAAAGATGATATTACTTCACTATAAAGATATGTACCATATTCATCCATTGGATATCCAAGCTCTTCTAGTAAGTCTAATACTTCCATTTTAGTTACTTCATCATCACTCATATCTTTAGATTTTCCTTTTTGATATATTTGTCTTTTGTATAACTCTTGTATCATATCTAAATGTATAGACTTCAAGCATGAAAAATCTATTGCACTAGCATTTCTCATAATAATTTCCTCCTTTCCAATAGTTAGAAATCGCAACATATAAAAAAGTACGAATTCCACTACTTATAGCGACTCCGTACTTTATAAAAGTTCGTGTAGGTTTCCCCGGGATAGCTCAATATAAATATATCTTATATCCCCTCACTTGCCCTTGATTATATACCATTTATTTTATTTTGTCAATTTTTTGGGCTTTTATTTTCTTTTTTTGATAATATCATGTCTATTCTTTCATCATTAATTCTTGTTTCTATATCTTCTAGTTCTGCTAAAAATATCAAGAAACTTCTTCCTAAATCTTTTAATGTTAAACTAATTGATTTTAATTTTATTAACATTTTTTTTCTTTCTCTTGTTGTTAATAACATGTTAAGTCTTCTAATATATTCAGTTTTATCAATAGATAATGTATCATCTAATATAAGTTCTTCTAAATCTTTTAAACAATTTTCTTTAGACATTTTTCTTCTTGTTAAAATTTCATCTATTTGAGATATAATTTTTTTATCTTTTGATGATTCTTTTTCCTTTAGTAATTCTAATGTTGTTTTTCTTCTACCATCTTTATGAAACATTAGTCTCATAACAGGATATTCTTTGAATATATCTAATTTATATTCATTTTTTAATACTTCTATAACATCTTCTATTTTTTCATCAAATAAAGTATCTACTGTATATTCTTTTCCCTTACAATATCTATAATCGTTTCCATTTCTTTTTTTATCTAGCATTATCTTTCTAAATGTATTTGTTCTTGGAATCATACCTAATGTAAGAAAATAATTATTTGTTTCAATATGACCATTTTTTCTTGCATCTACTTCAGTTGTTAGACTCATATAATTTTTCTTTACATACGACTCTTCCATTGTACTTGTTAGTAAGTAATCTTTAAGCATTAATATATATTCATATGTAAGGAAATCAGATCTGTACGCTTTGTCTTGCACTAAATGAGTTAATTCATGAAATATTGTATCGAATAAATCTATTTTCTTTGATAATTGACCTAAGAAATAAATGTTGAAACTTGATGATGAGATAGTAATAACATGATTATCATAACTACCTAAAATGCCAAACTCTAACTTACATATTTCTGTGTAACAATAAGTTCCATGTTCTTTAGCATAGTTACTTATTAAACTTGTAATAGCATTTTTAAAAGCTTCTAGCGATGGTGATTTATTGTAGCACGTTATATTTTTTATATATAAATCAATATATTCTTTTGGTATGTTATGAGAAGTAGTAAGTATTAAATCTAAATCTAAAAATATATCATCAGGTAGTTCACCTTTATAGGTTACATATTCCTTGAATTGATCTAGCAACTCTTTTATTCTGTTATCATAATCTATTGATTTTAAGAATTCATCTATTTCTTTATTTTGTTGTTCTAAAAGTTCTACTGCTTCTTTTCTTACATTTGAGTCTTCTTCCGTATATGGCCAATAACCATTTAATCTAATAATGTTAATAATATCTTGATATATTATTAAGTAATGTAATAATTCTAAATATCCAATTTCTTTAGCTTTGTTAATAACTAAAATATCTTCTTTTAATATTCTTATAATGTTAGATACAAATGTTTTATTTAAAACCATTTCACCGGCATTTCTTGATTTATAAACTAACTTTCTTACATAATCATATATCTTACAAAAATAATCTTCTTTATTCCCAGAATAAAACATATCTCGATTGTTATCGAAATCTAAAAACTTTTTATTTGTTTCTTCATCTAAAACAATTTTTCCAATATTTATTTTTTCTGCTTTATCCATAATAACCCTTTAATGGGCCTTATTTTAACATAAATTATGTTTTTTGTCTATTTGAATAGTTTTATTTTACTTATGATAGGTATTTCTTTAGCTTTGTTATTACATACATTTAATAATCCATATAAAATGATAAAACTAAATATCATATTTACAAATGCAAAAAATATTCTAAGGCTTATTGGTAAAATAATACATTTTAAGCCACTTACCAAATCACATGGTGTTCCAAAAATATATGATAAGGTCCTTTTTATTATTAAAAATATTAAATATGTGAATAATATATTCATACCATTTAATGTATGGAATCTTACATAGTTATTTTTCTTTGATAATATAAATGGTACTAATGGTATTAAATATGAAACAATACTCAACGCTTTGCCTGATTCTATCTCTTCAAGCGAAAATGTTTCTGTATAATCTTTTGTACTATTCATAAGTACTGCAATTTTTTCTTTTATTTTATCTTTCATTATACTAATTTTATGTATTAAAGAATATAATTATTCATGTGAAATATAAGTGTATAATAAGTGAAAAAGTATATCTTTTTCTTACTTTACATTATATAATCAATTTATAAAGATAGGAGGATTTATGAAGAAATTAGCTTCAATAGCTGTGATTTTGTTACTTTTAGCAGGATGTAATTCTAAGAATAATGTTAATACTGGAGGAAATGAACAAGGAAACAATAATAACGATGTTGTAGAACAAAAAATGACTTGTACACTTCATACTAATGATACTACTATTGGATATACATTAGATGCAACTTATGTAGCAACATATAAGAATGATTTAGTCTATAATGTTGAATCTACAGAAGTAATTAAATCAGATTCATCAGAAGTAATTGATTATTTTAATAATTATGTCACTGAAACTTATACTACAATGAATAAAAATTATGGCGGTTATACTTTCAGTGTTAACAAAACTAGTCAAGGGCTAACTTCAGAAGCAACTATTGATTATGAACAAGTCGATATTAAAAAACTTGTTGAAGATCAACCAGCCATGAAATCATATGTTAAAGATAATAAAATTACTTTAGAAGGTATTAAAGCTATGTATACTCAAATGGGTGCTACATGTGACTAAAATAAAAACTCGTGTTTTTTTGTTATTGTGCTGGCCTACATGAAATAAGGAATGGTCCAGATGTTCTTCCAGTATATCTATAGTCATCCCAAGATGGTCGATAATCTGGGTTAATGTTCTTATATATTTCATTGTATCTTTGTGCACCTATATCCTGATAACAGAATTTGTTTTTACCATTATATTCAACATACGTTATATTATTTAAATAAAATGATGAACCTCCAATTCCGTCTAATGAATTTGGTAGAGTTAACGTTTCAATGAAGTTATTAGAGAAAGCTTCATACCCTATGTAAACTAAATAATCTGGTAATCTAACAGAAAGAATTCCTTTGTCATTAAATGCATTATAAGAAATTCGAGTAATATTTAGATTATTGTATTTGTTTGGAATATATACTTTCTTTGGACATGCTTTATTTTTTGGATCATTCTTTTCATAATCATAATATTCTTTTATATAATATTCATCTTCGCTATAGCCTAATTCGAATTTAAAACAATCTAGTGACGTTTCAGTAAATACATTTATTTTTCTTTTTAATATTTTTACACCTTCGGTAGTTTTTACTACATAATTGTAAGTAAATTCTCCTTCTCTTTCTCTTATATTGTTGTAACTATAAAAATCTCCATCTTTATCTAATTTTAATTCTTTATATTTAATACCTGAATCAATATAACTTTTTATATTTTTAATATTTAAGGCAACACTTTTATTTCCAATTAATTTAATTAAGTTATTTCCTGAAGACTTTTCGATAGTTAATCCTTCATATTCTTCACCATATACTGTTCTGATTATAAAATATAATTTTTCAGGATTTGAAATAGTTACTTCTTGTCCTTCAAAAATAAGTGTTGGAGCAAATTCACTTCCATCAACAATTTTATTTAAATCAGATTCTACTATCATATATCCTGTATCTATATTAGATTTGGTAATTTCATATGTACCTAACATATTACTATCGAATGTTAATTCATAGATTAGTATATTTTCAACCATATCTCCATTAGCTATTTCTGCGATTTCATTTGATGCTATTTTTTTTATTAAATTATTTGATGAAAAAGCATTGTTATTAACATTATTTAGTTTGAAATTTAAATCATTTGCTAATAGTGTATTACTAGAAATAGAGAGTTCTTCTTCATCATTGTTTGGATATTTAAGTTTCTCTTTTTGAGTAAATTTGTTATCAATAACTTTGTGATTGTTTCTCATTTTATCTAGCATTTCAATTTCTAAATTAAGTTGTTTTTCTTGTTCCTCTGTTAAATTATTTTTATCGATGTCTTCTATTTCAATAAGTTTGTCTATAAACTCTTTTCCTTCAACACTCCTAAATTTCGAATTAAATGCACCATTTTTAATTAATGACTCACTGAAAGGTTCTTCTTTTTCTATCTCAATTAAATTTAATTCATCTAGATCAATAAATACTCCAGAATCAGGTTCGGATGTAACATCTACCATTAGAAAATTACTAAACGCTCCGTCTCCTAAGGCTGTTATTGTTACTTCATCTTCATCCACTGTACCAGTACACTCTTTGTATTTTTGCCCTGCTAAATCTTTATTACAATCAAAAGTATTTATTGTTCCTTCAGCATACTCTAGTTGTGCTGATTTTGCAGTCTTTCTAACTTGTGTAATAAATGTGTTTTTCTTTGATTCTTTATATAGCTTTAAAGCATTTGGTACTGCAATTATTGTTAAAATAGCAATAATTGCTATTACTGCAAGTAATTCTATTAGTGTAAAACCTTTCCTATTTTTCATATACACCTCTACATCTACTCTATTTTCTAAATTATAACATATATTGTTTTTATTTTAAATATTTTGTGAAATATATATAAATTTTTTGTAACAAAAAAAACTCTTATTCAGAGTTATTAATCATATTGGCAGGGGTAGAAGGACTCGAACCCTCCCCAACGGTTTTGGAGACCGGCATGCTACCACTGACACCATACCCCTACGTGTCACTTTTTTTGTAAAGCAATATCATTATACAATATAAATTTTAACAAATCAATATTTTTCGTTATTGCATACAATATATTAGGTGATTTTATGCTTATTAAATATTCAACTAAAGAATTAGATTTATGTGCTAGGCTTATGAGAGCTGAAGCACTTGCAGAAGGTGACTTAGCTATGCTTATGGTTGGTAATGTTATAGTTAATAGAGCTATTGCAAACTGTTTAGATTTTAAAAACATTAGAAGTATTACTGATGTAGTATATCAAAACCCCGGTGGTTTCGTTGGAACGAACAGTAGTCTTTTCAATAGTGGAAGTGCCACTACTAAAGAAAAAGAACTTGCTAAAAGAGTATTAAAGGGAGAATACTATTATCCTGCCACTAATGCATTATGGTTTTATGGACCTAAGAAAAATGAAGAATGCAAAGGTACTTGGTTTAATCAAAGAAATACAGGTAGATATAAAGGACATTGCTTTTATGCTCCTGACCCTGGAGTATGTAATGAACTTTACTAGGTTTACACTAAAATAACTATCACTTTACTTTTTATTATGTTATAATTTTAATAGAATAAGAGGTGGTTTTATGGCTACAATAACTGCAATACAAAAAAAAGATATTGATGCGTTAGAAAAAAGTTTAAGAGTATTATCTGAAAACATGACTAGTGTTGCTGATGATGTTGTTGATATCAATGGACAAATCAATGATTTTAATAGTCAAGTAGATAACCTTAAAAATAATGTTAAATCATTAGAACAAGAAATAAAAGATTTTATGTTAGAAGTTAGAGGTTCTTCACTAGTATCTAATGCTCAAAATGAAATATTATTAAAAGAAAATGAATTAAATAAAAAGTATGGACATTATGATTTAATACGTAGAAAAATAAATGGTATTTTAAATAGTATGGATTTAAATACTATTAAAAAGAATACTTTACTTACTCAAAGTGAACAATCATTACTAAATACTCCAGATTATTATTTATCATATGCATTAGTTGCATTATGTGCTTGGTTTAGAAATGAAAAGAAATTAGCTCGTAAAGCATTAAATAAAGCTCTTAATTTAAATGATAGTAAAACATCATTACTTTTTTGTTTGATACATTTAAGACTTAATAGAAATGAAACTGCTCTTAAATGGTTAAAAAGATATTTAGATACACAAGATCCTAATAATATGGATAATGATATCATAAATGTTTTAGAATCATTAGTTAGCGATACATATAGTGTTAAAATGACAGATTTAATTCTTTCATATATAAATGATTGGTGTATTAAACTAAATAATAATTCTAATATTAATAATTATCAAATAGAAAGATGGAGAGAATTCTTTAGTGACACTATTGAAAC
>CAVDFY010000079.1:0-8852 GCA_963607925.1 bacterium | reverse complement strand
CCACTAGATTGTCTAAATAGTTATTTTTTACTCCCCACTAGATTATCTAGAGCCACCTCTTTTTGATTATATATAACTAAGTGATGTTGACTTCTTGTACAAGCAACATAATATAAATATCTTTCTTTATAATTAAATGGATTATTTTTGCCGGTGTATACTATAGTAGCATCATATTCTAAGCCTTTAGCCATATAAGAAGGAATTACGACAAGTTCACGACTGAATGCTTTAGAATTGTTAGCAATAAGAGTAAGATCTTCAAAGTCTCTTTTAAGTAGTTTATATATAGTAGCTGCTTCAGTATCAGTCTTTGTAATAATTGCGATGCTTCTATTGTTTTTCTTTAAAGTATTTATATCGTTACTAAGTTGTTCTTTTAAGTTTTCTTCTTGTCTAAATTCAACTGGTATATGTGTGTCTCTTCTAATAGCAGATATTAAGTTCAAACCAAGTATTTTATTTGCATGTTCTATGATTTCAGGACTAGATCTGTATGTTTTATTAAGTTCTATATAATTCACTGAATCAGGGAATACTTGTTTCAAGTCTTCAAGATTCTTATATTCATAATAAGGATTTATTGTTTGATTAATATCTCCTAAAATAGTGAACTTACTTTTCCTAAGTATTTTCTTTAATAGAATATATTGAAGTACGTTATAGTCTTGAGCTTCATCAATTATTGTTTGTTCAATAGTATAATCATATCCTAAGAAAGTAAGTAAACTTTTCATATATACAAATAAACATGCATCTTCATATGATATATCTTTTGAATCTAGTTTATTTATATATTGATCAGGTAATTCTTTAGAATAAATATTTTTAAATTCTTCACTCTTAAAGAAACCTTTATATATTTCTTTCATATCTATTGAAATATTTAATCTTTCTTTTAACCATTTTCTTATTTGCTTAGCTTTTGATTTATTACCTCTAAATTCTATTTCAGCAATCTTTAATGATATTTCATCAATTCTTTCAAGTAATGGAATGCTTGAATATCTTTCATGAAGATAATAATTTAATTTTTCAAGTGGTACATATAAATCCCTATTAAACATTTCGCTTATAAATTTAGCTTTACTTGTGTAATTCTTTATATATTCTTCCATAACTGGAATTATTTCATTTGATTGTTTTAATTTTATCAAATCAATATATGCTTCTTCATATTTATAGTATCTTTCTATAAAAGAAGTAAATGATTCTATATGTTTATATTCAGTAATATATGTTTCTAAGAAATCACTAAATGTTGTTTCTTTTGTATTTTCTTCTCCTAGTTCTGGAAGTACATTTGAAATATATTCACTAAATATTTGGTTAGGTGCGAATATTAATACTTTATCACTAGTTAAATTTTTAATCTTATAAAGTAAGAATGCAATTCTATGAAGAGCAACACTAGTTTTACCTGAACCAGCAATACCTTGAACAATCAAATTTTTATCTTTAACATTTCTAATAATAGCATTTTGTTCACTTTGAATTGTATTAACTATATTTTTCATATAGTCATTATTTTTTCTAGATAGTACTTCTTGAAGCATTTCATCTTGAATAGTAAGCTTACTATCAAAAACATGTTTTATTTTAGCATCCTCTATAGTAAATTGTCTTTTATTATGAAGATAACCTTTCATTATTCCACCAGGTGCTTCATACTGACAATCGCCTTGTTCATAATCATAAAATATACTTGATATAGGACTTCTCCAGTCATAAATGACATTTTCATCTCCCTTAGTAAGGTAGGTAAGTCCAATATAAATATCATTTTTTCCTTCATCATCTTCATAAGTTATCTTACCAAAATAAGGACTATTTTGAATTTTATAAAGTTTCTTATAGTATTTAGCTTTCATTTCTAAATCTTCAATTTCTTTATCATTATTTGATAAAATAGTTTTCATTTCAGTAGGATCGAGTTCAGCTTTAGTATCCCATACATACTTTTTAAATTCTTGTTGTTTTTCTTCATTGTCATACAGGTCTTGAGCCAAAGCAGAAATATTTTGTCTTAAAAGTTCGGTAGTTAATTCTAGATGCTTTTGTTCTTTTTTTAGTTCTTCATCACTTAAATTCATTATAACCTCCCTAGAGTTCAAGTGTCACATCATTTAAAAATTAACAGCATAAACCAAATAATAGCAAAGATATCTTTCTTTGTCAATTATATATCATAAAATAAACTAAAAATTTACAAAAAGTATTATTGAAAAAAGCAAACAAATCACTTATAATTATCATAGTGAAAAATATGAATAAGAAGATAAAAGATTTTTTTAAAATTAATGAAGAAGATATTTTAATGATAGTTTTATTCTTTATGTCTTTTTCAATAGGAATATGGAGAAACTATAGACAATTATGGCTTGAAAATGCTGGATTTGATGTGCAAAGTATCAGTAGAATCTTGTCAGTTGCGCTTATCTGTAGTGCTATAATTTCATTTGTTATTAGTATTTATTCAACGAAAGTGAAGGTTAAAAATGTAATTTTAATGACGGGCATATTCAAAGCACTCGCAATGATGATACTTTTATTAAATGGAAATGCATATATTATAAAAGTATGTATGTTAATATGTGTTATGTGCGAAACAACATTTTCAATAGCATTTTATCCATTACTAACTACTATAAATAAAACAAACGAAGCGTTTAGAAAACAAGCATTGATTAATTATTTAGCGAAGGATGCAGGTATTATAGTATGTGGATTATTAATTGGTGTAACAGTTGGAAATATAATATTTGATTACAATAGTTGCTTATTTATAGCAATGATTTCGACTATATTATCAGTAATATTTTTACTTTTATTTGAATCAAATAAAAACTATAATAAAAAGAATGTATTACCATTAAAAAAGGCATTAAGAAATTTAAAAAAATCTAAAATAAATAACTATTTTTTATTTACACAATTCATAATGAATATACCATATGGAATGATATTTGGCTTAGTAATGATAATATTAACAAACTACATAGGTTTTAGTGTAAGTGTAGCATCTATATTTATTATAATATGTAATTTAGCTGGTAGCTTTGCTTGTTCACTATTTAATAGATATGGAACAGAATTATCAGTAAAAGCAAGTACTATAATAAAATATGGTTCTAGAGTAATAGCATATCTTATAGCATTTTTGATGCCAAATGCATTATCATTTGTAATAGCAATGATAGTAGCACATATTTCTACAAGAATATTAGATGATAAAGTAAACGGAACATATATAAACAGAATAGACACAAATAGTCAATTCTTATTTGGAAATATTAGATACTTTATACTTAGTTTAGGTGAGGGTATTGGGACATACCTAGCAGGATATTTACTAGAAATATCATTTAGATCATTATTCCTAGGAGCATCTGTACTTACAATATTACAAATAATAATGTTCTTAAACCTAGATAAAATAAGAGATAAATAAGAAAAATAGTTGCAATTTATCAAAAAATATAGTATTATTAACTAGAAGTTTATTCTTAGTTTGGATGTACCTCTTACTTCTTTACTCAGAATTAACGGATAATTTTAGGAAAAGGAGGATTTTTAAAATGGCTTTAAGTAAAGACAAAAAGACTAGTATTGTTGAATCTTTCGCTAGAACAAAAGGTGACACTGGAAGCGTTGAAGTTCAAGTAGCACTTTTAACAGAAAGAATCAATAATCTTACTGAACATATGAAAGAACATAAACATGATTATCATACTAATCGTGGATTACTTCAAATGGTTGGTAAAAGAAAGAACTTATTAGAATATTTAAAACGTGAAGACGTTCAAAGATATCGTGAGTTAATCAAAAAATTAAATTTAAGAAAGTAGGCACTTATTTTAAGTGTCTTTTATTTTTGAGAAGGAGGAAAAATGAAAAGAGTTTTTGAATATGATTTTCAAGGTAGAAAGATAGTTGTAGAACATGGTGAACTTGCTAAACAAGCAGGTGGAGCTGTACTTGTAAGATACGATGACACTGTTATATTATCAACTTGCGTTATGAGTAATAACGTTTCAACAGCAGATTTTTTTCCTTTAACAATTTTATATCAAGAAAAACTTTATTCTGTTGGTAAAATCCCAGGTGGATTTATTAAAAGAGAAGGTCGTCCAACAGATGCGGCTACATTAACTGCAAGAGTTATTGATAGACCAATTAGACCTATGTTCGATGAAAACTTTAGAAATGAGGTACAAGTAGTAAATACTGTTTTAAGTGTAGATCCTGATAGAACACCGGAAATGACAGCATTATTTGGTACATCACTTTGCTTAGGAATTTCATCAATTCCATTCGAAGGACCAGTAGCTGGAGTAATAGTTGGTAAAATAGATGGAGAGCTAAAAATCAATCCAACTTGCGAAGAAATGGAAAGAAGTACTATTAACTTAACAGTTGCTGGTACAATGGATGCCATAAATATGGTAGAAAGTGGTTCAAAACAAGTAAGTGAAGAAGAAATGCTAGAAGCACTTATGTTTGGACATGAAGCAGTAAAAGAATTATGTGCTATCCAAAATGATATCATTAGTGAAATCGGAGAAGAAAAGATAGAAGTAGTACTTGCCAATATTCCAGATGAACTAAGAGAAGAAGTAAATAATGATATCAAACAAGATATGATTGAAGCAATTCAAATCAAAGATAAATTAGAAAAATATGCAAGAATAGACGAAGTAAAAGAAGAAGCAATCACTAAATATACTGAAAGACATGAAGGAGAAGAAGATTTAGAAGCAAATCTTAAACTAGTTAAGAAAGTTGCTGACGAAATTGAAGGAGCTGAAGTAAGACGTTTAATCACTAATGAACATATTAGACCTGATGGACGTGGAATGGACGAAATCCGTGAATTATCAGCAGATGTTGATTTACTTCCAAGAACACATGGTAGTGCATTATTTACAAGAGGTCAAACTCAAGCATTAGCAGTTACTACTTTAGGTGCTCAAAATGAAGAACAAATCTTAGACGGACTTAGTCTAGAAGAATCTAAAAAGTTTATTTTCCATTATAATTTCCCAGCATTCAGTGTAGGTGAAACAGGAAGATATGGAAGCCCTGGTAGAAGAGAAATTGGACACGGAGCTTTAGCAGAAAGAGCATTATTACAAGTAATGCCTAGTCAAGAAGAATTTCCATACACAGTACGTGTTGTTTCAGAAGTATTAGAAAGTAATGGTTCATCAAGCCAAGCAAGTATTTGTGCTGGATGTATGTCACTTATGTCAGCAGGTGTTCCAATTAAAGCACCAGTTGCTGGTATCGCTATGGGACTTATTACAGAAGATGGAACATGTGACTCTAAATATACAATCCTAACTGATATTCAAGGTTTAGAAGATCATATGGGAGATATGGACTTCAAAGTAGCTGGTACTAGAAAAGGTATAACAGCACTTCAAATGGATATTAAAATCAAAGGAGTAACAAGAGAAGTATTAAAAGAAGCATTAGATAAAGCTCATAAAGCAAGAATGCAAATCTTAGATGTAATGGAAGCAACTATCAAAGAACCAAGACATGAATTATCAGAATATGCTCCTAAGATTAGAACAATGAAGATTTCACCAGACAAAATTAAAGATGTAATCGGAAAAGGTGGAGATATGATTACTAAGATTATCTTAGAATCAAGTAATGTAAACTCAGTAAATCATAAAGATGCTGTTAAGATTGATATTGATGATGATGGAAATGTAATTTGTTATCATATGAAGAAAGAAGTACTAGATAAAGCAATCAAGATGATTGAAGATATAGTTAAAGAAGTAGAAATCGGAGCAGTTTATACAGTAAAAGTTGTAAAAATTGAAGACTTCGGTGCATTCGTAGAATTATGGCCAGGATGTGAAGGATTAGTACACGTTTCTCAACTTGATAATAAGAGAGTAAATCATCCAAGTGATATCCTTAAAGTAGGAGACGAAATAGTAGTAAAAGCAACTGGATATGACAGAAAAGGTAAATTAAATTTATCTAGAAAAGAATTACTACCAAAACTAGAAAAGAAGGAACCAAAAAAAGAAATAAAAAAAGATACTGAAAAAGAAGAAGTAACTGAATAATAAAGTTTGTCATAATTGACGAACTTTTAATTTATGATATAATATGCGATAAATAAATGAGGAATGATTTATGGGCGAAAGTGATATTTATAATAGTATAAAAAGTACAGCGTATGTATTATATAATTTATATCAAAGATTAACGAAATTAGAAATCGAAGGAAAAGAAGCAAGTAAAGAATATGAAGAAACTCTAAGAACTATAGAAATTTATACAGCACTTGAAGATAAATATTATGATATGTTAGAAGAACTTGGTAAAAAAGATAGTGAATTAGTTTTAAGATTAAATGCAATAACAGCGCTAGAAGCTCCATCATACTTTGGTAAAAAAAAGAAATTATGTGATCCTACATTTATAATTTTTCATGATTTTAAAAGTGAAGACGTTGTACCTATGAGAATAACAAACAAATTATTTGAAGTTTTTTTGCATAATAGAATAAGTGATGAAAATGACATAGAACGTGTAATGTATGATGGTTATGAATCACAAAGAGATCAATACTTTTTAGATATATTAGACTCAATGTCAAAAGACAAAGATTATAAAGCATATAGAAATATGATTATAAAAGCAAAATACAAAGTAGCATTTATAAATAAAAGAAGAAATCCAAGAAGAGTAGAAAATAATTTTTTTGCTGATTATGCTGCAGGATTAACAAATGCTACTAAAGTTGCTGAATATGCAAAAAAGATGTATAAATTAAGTGAAAGTTCAATAAATTCTCCATTAAATGCAAGAAGTATACTTTTAAGTAGTGCATTTATTAGAGCAAATTTAATTCAAATGGACGAAATGTCAACAGAAGCATTAAGATTAATATTACAAACAAGCGAAGCACTTGGAGATGTAAAAGTAAGTTATGGAAAAAAATTATTTAATAGAATTGCCGAATATCAAGGTGAAGATAAAGCAACATTTAAAGACAAAGGAAATGCTCTAAAAAGAAAATTTTAATAAACTCAAATGAGTTTATTTTTTTTTATTTAAAATATTGAACTTTTATATAAAAGATGCTACAATTATCTTATAAAAATAGAAGGAGATAGGTATGAAAAAAGATATTATTAAGTTGATTACAGTGTTCTTTGTATCTATGTTATTCGTATTTGGTGTAGATGCATTATCAAGACCAGTAAACGATGCAGCAAGAGTTCCAAGTAGAATACCAGAACCTGGATCAAAATTATATGCTACAGTACAAGATAAATTCGATTTTTCAAAGATTAAATTTTCAAATGGAAATGAAGAATTAACAGGGTATAATAGCATGAGAAAAATAGTTTTCTCAGAAGGATTTGAATTTAATAGTGAAACAGGAGTGTTTGGAGTAAAAGATGACTGGTTTACAGCTTATTGTTTAGATGGAAGACTTAAATATCCAGAAGATGGATTCTACTTTAAACAAATAACCGGAGTAACAGATGTTCAAGAAGTTGTTGATGATATGGTAAAAACTGCTATATTAAATCAATCAAATTCAAGTCAAGAAATGTATGACTTATTAAAACAAGCTAGAGGTTCACTTGGAATTAAAGTTCTATACAAGATGCCACAAAATTCAGATGGCTCAGAAATGACTTATAATGAATTAGGAACACAAATGCTTAAAGCATCATCAACTCCAATTGAAATAGAAGTTGAAGGACTAATTATTGCTGATAATAACACAAATCCAACGATTACAGCAGCTGAATTAAATAAAGCAGCAGGAACTACCGGAGATACATTCAAAATTAAAGTTTCATCATCAGTAGAAGATTCAAACGTTATATTTAATCGTTATACAACAGAAGCGTTAGATAGAACATTAAATTATAATAGAGCATTATGGATGATAGAACATAGTTATCCAACATTAAGTTTGGAAGAATCTCTTGAAGTTGCAGGAGCAAGCTATGATAATCTAAAGGCTGAAATTAAAGCATTACATAGTAGTGCAACTGATGAAGAATTAACAAAATTAATTGAAAATTATGTTTATTCAACAGTACAATACGCTATATGGAAAGTTAATGATGGTGTTGATTATAATGGAAAGACTTTAGGAAACGAATTAATAGGTTCTGAAGAATTAAATAAATTATATCAATATCTTATTGAAGATAAAGGAAATACTTTCTATTCAACTTATGGTAAAAGTACTTATACTGAAGAATTAAGTATAGTAAAACCTGATACTAAAAAAGAAATATATGAAGAAACAAATGATGTTTATAAATATGGTCCATATAAAGTAAATGGTGGTTTCTTAGAAACTGGAAAAATTTACTTATCTGTTAAAGATTCAGATAAAAATGGAGTAAAATTAGTTAATAAAGCAGGAGAAACTATTAGTGAAGTAAATTCTGGTGAAGAATTCTATGTACTAACTAATAAAAAATCTAAAATTGCTAATATAGTAATTGAAGCAAGTGCACCAGATGCTAAGATATTCACTCCTACAGGAAATAGAGGAAGAATATATTACGCAAATAGTGTAGTTACTCAAAACGTTATTACTGGTGGAAAAATAGAAACTAAAGCAGTTAATGCAAATTTCGAATTATTATTTAACCCAAGTACTGGAGTAGAAAACGTAGGTATGTTATTTATCGTAACATTAATAGCATTCACAGTCGGATACTTAGTATTAAGTCATAAGAATCAACCGGTTCAATTATAAGAAGTTTGAAAAAACTTCTTTTTTTATCTTATAGGAAAGTTCTACGTATTAAAAAAATATACAAATAAAAAATGAGTCCATAATAAAACTC
>CAVDFY010000078.1:2028-5757 GCA_963607925.1 bacterium | reverse complement strand
TCTAAAATAACATTACCACTATTAAGATAAGTAATTACATTTTTATAATTATTTTCTTCTAAAGATTTCTTTAATTCACTCATACTTATTTTATTTTTACCACTTATATTTATTCCTCTTAATAATACTATATATTTCATAGTAAACTTATCTCCACTTTTAAAACTCTTTTTTAGAATATATTCTTTCTGATATCTTGTAAGATAACAATAGTATAATTACTAGTATTATTGGAATTATAATGAAGTAATAATTATTTAAGAATTGCATTATATTAACAGATATATTCAAATTAAATTTTTTTGATACTATAGTGGCTATTCCTGTGATTGCAATTGTTAAAGCGAATAAACCTAATCTACCTTTTTCTATTCCATACTTAAATATTATAGGTAACATCAATGATTCAACAAATATTATACCAGTTGTTAATCCTAGTACTAACGATATAACTTTTTCAAACTCTAAACTATCCTTTATAAAACTGATGAAATAATTCAATGATAAAGTTACTATTAAAGCACTAATTACTAATATTATACTTATTATATATTTAGATTTGACGATGTTTTTTCTACCATTTGGTAGTGTTATTGCATATGCATCCCATTTATTAAATTCATCATAACTAAATGTAGATATAAATAGTGTGATTACAAAAAGATAAATCATTGAAATAAATGGTAAAACAAGTGTGATATCAAATTTATCTTGTAAAGCAAGCATAAAGAATATTATAAGCACTATTGCAATTAACTTTAGATTACTTTTAACTATTAATAAATCTTTTTTTATTAAGCCTAACATTACTTTTCCCACTTTTTCCAACTAATTCTTTAGAAGTATATTCTTTTCCATTATCAAGAAATATTATTTTATCAGCTATATGTTCTAAGTCACTTGTTATATGAGTTGAAAGTAATATTGTATGTTCTTCATCTTTTATAAAATCTAAAAATATATCTAATATATCATCTCTTACTACAGGATCTAGTCCACTAGTTGGTTCATCTAATATAAGTAATTTTGGTTTATGAGATAGTGCTGCCCCAATCTCTAGTTTCTTTCTCATACCTTTAGATAAATCCTTTATCTTTTTATTATTTGGTATTTTGAAGTCATTTAAGTATTTATAAAATAGTTCTTTATTCCACTCTTTATATGTATCTTTCATAATAGTATTAATATCATTTGGAGTTAATATTTCAGGAAAGAACATTCCATCTAGCACTACACCTATATCTTCTTTGATGAATGATTCATATTTCTTATTATCTTTATTAAATATTTTTATTTCTCCAGAGTCTTTATTAATTATATTTAGAATTGATTTTATTAGAGTTGTTTTACCTGCTCCATTTTCTCCGATTAAACCTATAATGTATCCACTTGGAATTTATAAGTTAATTTCTCCGAGTTCAAAATTATTATCATATTTCTTTTTTAATTTTTTTATTTCTATAGCATTATTCATTATTCTTCGCTCCCATATATATATTCAAATAAATCAAATATTTCTTTTTTATTAATATTAAATCTACTAGCAATTTCTATTATTTTTGATATGTAACTTTCTATTTCTTTATTTGCTTGTTCTTTTACAAGTTCAATATTTTTAGGAGCAACAAATGTTCCCTTACCTTGAACTGATTTTATGTATCCTTCACTTTCTAATTCGTCATAAGCTTTCTTTATTGTCATTACACTTATTTTAATGTCATTTGCAAGTGATCTAATTGATGGTATAGAGTCGCCTTCTATAAGTTCGTCTGACATTATTTGATTAATTATTTGATTTTTAATTTGTTCATATATAGGAACTGAACTACTATTACTAATAATTATTTTCATAATATTCCTCTACTGTTATATATATAGTATAACACTATATAACAGTTGTCAACTATTTATTTAAAAATAAAAAAAGAATCAGTAGTTTCTGATTCTAAAATTCTTTATATATAAAACAGCCTTTATCGTGAGAATAAATGATACCTATAGCTTGTAAGTATGAGTATATAATTGTTGAGCCTACAAACTTCATACCTCTTTTAATAAGGTCTTTAGATATTTTGTCCGATAAATCATTTGTTGTTTTACCTACTTCATAAATTATTTCATTATTTGTAAAACTAACTAAATATTTAAAAAAACTTCCATATTCTTTTTCAATGTTCTTAAATATTTTAGCATTATTTATACTTGCTTTTATCTTTAACTTATTTCTTATTATTTTTGAATTAGATAGTAGTTCATTTATTTTTGCTTCATCATAGTTGATTATTTTATCTATATCAAAGTTATTATACGAAGTTCTAAAGTCTTCTCTTTTATTTAATACACATTCCCATGAAAGCCCTGCTTGAAATGATTCTAGTATTAACATTTCAAATAAGTATTTATCATCTGTGTTTGATACACACCATTCTTTATCGTGATATTCTACATATAATGGATTATTTAAGTTACACCATTTACATCTTTTCATAGTTTTGTTCCTTTCTTTGGTATGAAGTATTTACTCATATCGTTTCGTTCGAGTTTTAGTAGTTCTACTTTATTTTTAATTCCGCCACCATAACCTGTTAAGCTTCCGGTTGTTCCTACTACTCTATGACAAGGAATAATAATGCATATTGGATTCCAACCTACGGCACCACCTACTGCTTGACTAGACATTCTTTTTATATTTCTTTTTTCCGCGATAGTCTTGGATATGTCATTATAAGTTATAGTTTCTCCATAAGAAATAGTATTCATAATATCAATTACTTCTTCTCTAAATGGTGTTAAATTATCTACCTTGTACTTTGGAATAAAATTTGGATTCTTACCACTAAAATAAATATCTAACCATTTTATAGTTTCTCTAAATATAGGCAAATCTTTTTCTTCTGAGCTTGTATTATGTTTAGAAGAATCACTTGATCCTACAAACCATAAACCAGTTAGATACTCTCCGTCACTATTTAGTAGTATATCATCTAGATTTTTAGGTGTTTTGTAGTAATACTTATATATCATAATTTTCCTTGATTTAATTATAATATAAATATTTTTTAATTGCATTAATAAATTACTTGTTTTTTATGTAATCACATATAATTTTAACCACATTTTCATTACCTATTTTAGCATCTATGCAAATATCATAATTATTTTTATCTCCCCAAGTTTTATTTGCTATGGCACTATAATAGTTAGCTCTTGATTTATCTGAATCAATTATATGTTTTTTAGCTTCTTTTTCAGTATCACCATAATTCTTCATTACATTTTTAATTTTATAATCCATTGGTGCGTAAATAAATACTTTTACCAAATTCTTATTTTCTTTTAATATATAGTCTGAACATCTACCTATAATTACTGCATTTGTACTATTAGCAATTTTTTTAATTGCTTTTGATTGATTAATTATTGCTTCTTTATTTACATCTAATGACAAGAAGTTATCATATATTTCTTCATCTGAACTATTTTCAATTATATTATTTTTAATTGCAAACTCTTTAATTTCTTCTTTGTCAAAGAATGGTATATTTAATTTTTTAGCTACTAATCTGCCTATTTCTTTACCATTGGTTCCATGTTCCCTTGATATAGATATAATTAAATTATTTTCTGACTTTTCTAATTTAATTATTTTTATCTTTTTATTGTAAGAATCTTTTAATATCAATAATGATATAATTGAAGTTAAAAATTCTGAGATTGGAAACGTCCACC
>CAVDFY010000078.1:0-2018 GCA_963607925.1 bacterium | reverse complement strand
CCACCATACTAGTCCTGTTACATTTGACGATTTAGTAAATAAGTATGCTATTGGGAATACAAAAATAACTAATCTTAATAATGAAATTATTAATGGCCTTAAAGCATTTCTTATTGACTGTAATACACCTTGAATTGATACTGAAATACCCATAAATATAAATCCTATACTTGAAATTCTAAGTGCAGTTACACAAACATTAATTATTTCTATTGATGTACCACCAGCTAGACCAAATAATTTAGCTAAAGGATATGCAAATATTTCAAATAATATACTTATTACTAAAGTAACTATAATAGTATCTATTATTCCATATTTAATACAATCATCTATTCTTTTTTTATCTTGCATTCCATAATTAAATGAAAGAATTGAAATGATTGTATTAGATAAACCAAACGCTGAAAATAACGCTATTTGTTGTATTTTATAGTAAATTCCAAATGAACCTATAAGCACTGTTTGATTAACTTCAGCAAGCCCTAATATTGCATTCATTCCTGCCATCATAACAGCTAGTAGTGCTTGCATTAGTGCGGCAGATACTCCAATACTATAAATACCTTTAATTAAGTTAATATTTGGTTTTATATATTTAATATCTCCGTTTATTTCTTTATTCTTCTTGTAATGAAAATACATTGCAACAAATAGTGATAAGAATTGTCCTATTACTGTTGCCCATGCTGCTCCTGCAACTCCCATATCTAATGGATATATAAATACATAATCAAGTACTATATTTGCTACTGCACCTGATATTTGAGATATAGTTGATAACATGGTTTTGCCAGTAGCTTGTAAAAACCTTTCATACACTGTATAGCCTATTGAACCTAAAGAAAAGCAAGTGCATATTTGCAAGTATGTTGTCCCCATTTCAATTATTTTAGTATCACTTGTAAATAATGAAATAAACCACTTTGATCCAAATATACCAAACAATAAGAATATTAAGTAAATACAAATACCTAAAAATATTCCATTACCAGCTATCTTATTTACTTTTTCTCTATTATTTTCTCCTAAACTTTTAGATAATAATGCGTTTAGCCCTACGCCTGTTCCAACTCCTATTGCTATAATCATTATTTGAATTGGAAAAGCATAAGTTAATGCTTGATTTGCAATAGCTCCAACTTCACTCATATTAGCAACAAAAATACTATCAATAACATTATATAATGCTTGTAATACCATTGATACTATCATAGGAAGTCCCATTCTTAATATCAGTTTATTCATCGGTGCTATTGCCATTTTATTTTGTCTTTCTTCCTTCATATTTCCTCCTTCTTTGACGAGAAAAAAAGAGGCAAAATCCATAAACTGGATTTACGCCTCTTATTTGAAAGCCACTCGTCTTACGAATGAAATTATACAATTTTTTTGAATTTTTTGCAAGAATAAAACTTACGAAAAAATTTTTAATTTGCTAAAATATTATGTGTAAGGAGGACATTTTATGTATAAAATTGATGATTATGTAATGTATAGACATGACGTATGTAAGATTAAAGATATTAGAGAAAACAAGTTAACAGGTAAAACATATTATGTAATGACTCCACTTGATGATGAATCATTAATAATTGATATTCCTACCGAAGATAAGATGGGATTTTTAAGAGAAATTATTTCTAAAAAAGATGCAGAAAAACTTATAAATAGCATTCCGAATATTGAACCGTTAGAAGGTATTAAAGATAAAGATTTAGTATTTTTATATAAAGATCTCTTAAATACAGGAACTCATGAAAATCTTATTAAGATTATTAAAACCACTTATTTAAGAAATGAAAATAGACTTATTAATAAGAGAAAAATCAGTGAGAAAGATAATACTTATTTTAAACTCGCTGAAAAGTATTTATATAATGAATTATCTGTTTCTTTAGATATGACAGTAAATGAAGTTAAAAATTATATAATTAAAGTTCTAAATGAAAAAACTAGTATTTGATAAAGTACCCCAATTAGTTGACACTAATAAAAAAACACTTATGTGATAAAAT
>CAVDFY010000077.1:0-15899 GCA_963607925.1 bacterium | reverse complement strand
CATTTGTTATTATCTTATCACTTATATCATCAACACTAATATTTCACTTTATTGAGAATCTAATTGCTTTATTTGCAATAATTATAATTTCGTTGTTAATTATTATAGCGTCCTTTAATTTTAAAAAGATATTTAAATTAAAATATAATTAGCATTTTTTAAATGTTTTTTTCTTGCATATTTTCACCTTTAATGTAATAATAAAGTTACAGGTAGGGAGGAATATGAGTGCAAGAATACGACCATCTTTTAGATAGGTTAAATAGTTTTCTAAGTTATGTTGAAGTAAAAAATAATAAAGATGTAATAAGTGCATATGATTACATTAATTTACTTAGAAGAGAATATAACAAATCTAAAAAAGTAAGTGTATCGGAAAGTTTAGTTGACAGAATTGATAGTGGATATGAATTAATTCAAAGAAGAGAAAACAGAAAGGATAAAATCAAAAGAGAAATTGATTTTATAGAATCAATAGAAGTATTTACTGGCAAAACAATATCTAAAGTAAGAATTAAAACATCTAAAGGTGAATCATTTATATGCAGACATAATGAATCAAAAGAAATGTTTATGACAGGAACGAAATTAAATTATGCTTTTGTAGCAAGATACTTAGATGAATTTAATAGATTACTTGACGATTCAGAAAGATATCTAATGAGTCATCAAGAGGAATTTACTGATGTATATCAAGGTACTGAAGTATCTATGTTTACAGATGGAAACATGAATGTAGAAGTAACATACGATAGTGAAAATGGTGTCACATACAAAATAGGTATGGAAAACGATACAGATAAAACAGTAGATAAAGAATGGCTAACAAGACCATCAATAAGAAGTATGATATCAGAAAGAGAAAACAAAATATTAAAAAGAATACCAGTAGATGTTAAAAGTTTAGGCCCGCTTGGAACTAAAGTAACAGAAAGATACACTCATGCATATAAACAAATGCAATTAAACAAAAAGATGTACGCACAATAAAAAAACTAAAAAAATAAGATAAATAAACTTTTATTTATCTTTTAATTTATGTATAATATTTCATGAGGAGAAACTAGTATGAAGAAAATATCATTATATCCAGCTGATATATATCAAGTAGTTGATAAAAGTTTATTAAATGAACATGATAAACTAATTTTAAATATGCTTTATATGCCTATAATTGGATATACTGCTGTAACTTTATACTTAAAACTTCAAACTGAAACAAAAAACACATTTATATCAAGTGAACTTACTCATCATCATTTAATGACAAGTATGACTTTATCACTTGATAATATTAAAGAAGCACGTCTTCGTTTAGAAGGAATAGGCCTTTTAAAAACATATTATCATGAAGGTGAAATAGGAAGTTACGTTTATGAACTTTATAGTCCTGTATCAGCCCAAGAATTCTTTAGCCATCCAATATTTAATGTAGTCTTATACAATAATGTTGGTAAAAATGAATATAATAGACTTTACGATTACTTTAAACTACCACATATGTCATTAAGAGATTATGAAGATATTACAGTATCATTTGATTCAGTATTTAAAAGTAGAAATTATACAGCATTAGAAATAGATACAGACGAAGTAGTTTCTAAAAACAAACTTATGCTTAAATTTGAACTTGATTATGACTTTGATTTAATGATATCTAGTTTACCTAAAGAGATGTTCAATGAAAAATGTCTTAATAAATCAATGAAAGAATTAATAACAAACCTATCTTTTCTTTATGAAGTAGATCCAGTAAATATGGCAGATTTAGTAAGAGCGTCACTTAACGAAAAAGGAAATATTGATAAGGAAGAATTAAGAAAAAATGTAAGAAAATATTATCAATTTAATAATGACAATAGACTTCCAAGTTTATTATTCAAAAGTCAACCAGAATACTTAAAAAGTGCAAGTGGGGACAATAGTAAAAAAGGTAGAATTATTAAAGTATTCGAAAGTCATTCGCCATATGAATTCTTAAAAGCTAAATATAAAGGTGCTAAACCAACTGATAGAGATATGAAAATATTAGAATCTCTACTTATAGATTTAAAACTTAATCCAGGAGTAGTAAACGTTCTTATAGACTACACTCTAAAAACAAATAATAATAAATTAGTTAAAAACTATGTAGAAACAATAGCTGGTCAATGGAAAAGAAGTGGAGTAGAGACAGCTGAAGAAGCAATGAATTTAGCTGAAAAAGAACACAAGAAAAAATATAAGAAAGATGATAAACCAAAAAGCAAAGTAATGCCAAGTTGGTTTAATGAAAAAATAGAATCAGAATCATCAGACTCTGAAAGTGATGCAGAATTTAAAAATTTTATAGAGGAGTTTAGAAAATGATCAAAGGAAATAGTTTTATTAAAAAAGGTAAAAAAGCAATACAAGATGATTTAAGGCGTGAATTTGTTCTTGCTAGTAAAGATGTAACATTTACTAAACTTTGTGCAAGACTTAAATGTGATGAAGAAATCTTAATGAAATACACTTCTAAATTAGAAACAACAGTATGTGAACTTAAAAATTGTTCTAAATGTAAAAGTTTAGATAAATGTAAAAATGAAGTAGAAGGACATGTATATTATCCAACCATTAGAAAAGATTATATAGAATTTAGTTATAAAGCTTGCAAGTATTTTAAAGAAAATAAAATTAAGAATACTACAACATTCTTTGAAACACCAAAAGTACTTATGACAGCATCTTTAAGTGATTTAGTTACTGAAAAAGAAAGAACAAGTATATTGAAATATATAAAAGATTTTCTAAAAAAGAAAATGAATAATGAACCAGTAAAAGGATTATACTTAAGTGGATCATTTGGAAGTGGAAAATCATATATACTAAGTGCATTACTAAATGAACTATCAAATAAAGGGTTTAGAACAGTAAATGTTTATTATCCATCTCTATTAAAAAGACTAAAAGCATCATTTAATGAATATAACTATGACGAAGTTCTAGATGAAATAATGACAAGTGATATACTTTTAATAGATGATATAGGAGCAGAAAATAATAGTGCATGGGCAAGAGATGAAGTGCTAGGTACTATTCTTCAATATAGAATGGATAACGATTTAACAACGTTTTTCACTTCAAACTTTAATATAGATGAACTAGAAAGCGTACTTTCAGAAACATCAAAAGGAATAGATGAAATAAAAGCAAGAAGAATAATTGAAAGAATAAAATATTTAACAGAAGAACAAACATTAATAAGTGGTAATAAAAGAAAATAAACAAATTAAGAACGTCAAAGTATATATTTATGACGTTTTTTAGCTGAAAAAATAGTCGTAGATTGACAAAATGCTCATTTTTTGATATAATATGTGCATCATTAAGGGGGGGATATCGATGGAAAATGTAATTATAGCATTAATTGTTGCTCAGTTATTATCAACAGCATATGGCTTAGCAGTAATAGGCTCAGTAAAGCCAATAATCGAGAAGAAACTTAAAGATCAAGGATATGTTTTAAAAAATAAAAATAGTATGTATAAATTTAATGAAGGATTAGGAAACTTCTTTAGAGGATTTATACCTTTCTATTATGCATTAAAAGCAATATCATTAGTTCAAGGAAAAGACCCTATTGATAGAGCTGTTAAAAATGAAATTGAAAATGGTGAATATATAACAAGAGAAGAAAGACAAGCAATCAAAGAAAGAGAAGAATTCTTAAAGAATGCATCATTAGCAAAACCTATGGAACCTCAAATTGTATTTGAAAAACCTGAAAAATATGTTGCTCGTAAAAATGATTACACTCTTTACGATTCATATGAAACACCAATTGAATATATAACACGTGAAACAACTACTGATGAAACATTAGATATCACACCATATATGGCAAAAGAAATAGAAAAACCTAAATATATAGAAAAAGAAGTAACTAAAAGCGATATAGCAAAAGCTATCGCAGAACTAGATGCTTATGAACTAGAAACTTTAGGAGAAAAAATCGAATCTTTAGCAGCAGTAAAAAAAAGAAATAGAACATTAACATTAAAAGATGTTGCTTAAGTGAAAAAATTGTGTTAACATTAACTTATAAATTAATTAATTGGACGAGATTATTAATTATATTAGCGTAGAGAATTAGTGGATGGTGAAAACTAAGTAATAGATTAATAATTACTACCAATCATATGAGGTTAATAACCTACGAGTTGTTTTCGTTACAAAACATAATAAGTTAAATAAAGGGATGGTACCGTCTATTAAAGACTCCTTACTATTCCTTTTTTTTGTTTTATAAGGGAGGGTTAATATGAAACATGAAACAATAACATTATCAAAGTTTTTATCAAGAACACTAGGTCTAGGAGGATCTGACTTAAAGAAAATAACGCATCTAGATGCCAAAGTATTATTTCCACAATTAAAAAGAAGTACATTTGAATATGTAAATAATCATCCAGAAGCAATAACCCGAGGAAAAATATTAATGGTTAGCGATGGTAAAACTGTGATACCATATTATGTCCCAACCATAGAAAAAGAATTTGATTTTCATGAAATAGAAGTTGAACATGAAGAACCAAGAAAAATAAATGATGAAAGATATGATTATACAGCAATGAGTATATATGAATTAAAGCAATTATTGAATACTAGATTTAATTCATATAGAAATAGTAGAGAAGCAAGAAGAGAACTAGAAAAAAGGGGAGTAGTTCTTACAAAAAAATACAATAGAAATGAAATAAAAAGAATGAAGGAAGATGAAGAATAATGAAAGAAATTAAAAATGATGAAAGATTAAATATGTTAAACCATAGTTGTGCTCATCTTTTAGCACATGCAGTAAAACATATATACCCACAAGCAAAATTTTGGGTTGGACCAGTTATTGATGAAGGATTCTATTATGATATAGATTTAGGAGACATATCATTAACTGAAGAAGATTTACCAAAAATCGAAAAAGAAATGAAAAAAATATCTAAAGATAATAAATTAATCAAAAGAATTGAATTATCTAAAGATGAAGCACTTGAAATGTTTAAAGATGATCCATATAAAATAGATTTAATTAGTAGAATGGATGAGCATGAACAAGTAATATCTGCATATAGACAAGAAGACTTTATAGATTTATGTAGAGGCCCTCATGTAAACTCAACTAAAGAAATTAAATACTTTAAGTTATTAAAAGTTAGTGGAGCTTACTGGAAAGGTGACTCTAAAAATAAAATGCTTCAAAGAGTATATGGTGTATGTTTTGAAAACGAAGAAGATTTAAATGAATACATTGCATACTTAGAAGATTGCAAAAATAGAGACCATAGAAAAATAGGAAAAGAAATGGAACTATTCATGTCAGATGACTTAGTAGGACGTGGACTTCCTATGTACTTACCAAATGGATATATTATTTGGCAAGAATTAGAAGATTACATCAAAGCAAAAGAAAGAAAATTAGGATACTTACATGTATTAACTCCATGTGTTGGAACAGTAGACTTATACAAAACTTCAGGACACTGGGATCACTACAAAGAAAATATGTTCCCTGCCATGCAAGTAGATGAAGAAACATTCGTATTAAGACCAATGAACTGTCCACATCATATGATGATTTATTCAAATAAATTACATTCATATAAAGACTTACCAATTAGAATAGGTGAAATAGCTCACGACTTTAGATATGAAGCATCTGGTGCTGTAAAAGGTATTGAAAGAGGAAGACACTTCTGTCAAAATGATGCTCACTTATTCGTAACACCAGAACAAATCAAATCAGAATTTAAGAATGTAGTAGATTTAATATTTGATGTATATAAAGATTTTGGTATCACTGATTATAGATGTGTTTTATCACTAAGAGATCCAGAAGATAAAGAAAAATATCATCCAGATGATGAAATGTGGAATAAAGCAGAAAACGAACTACGTGAAGTATTAAATGAACTTGGAATCGAATATACTGAAGAAATAGGTGAAGCAGCATTCTACGGACCTAAATTAGACGTTAATGTACGTCCAGCAGTAGGAAACGAATACACATTATCTACTTGTCAATTAGACTTCTGTTTACCAGCTAAATTTGACTTAAAATATGTAGACAAAGATGGAGAAAAGAAAACACCAGTAGTTCTTCATAGAGCTATATTAGGTTCACTTGATAGATTTATGGCATACATCCTAGAAGAAACTAAAGGTGCACTTCCATTATGGTTAGCTCCAGAACAAGTAAATATTATTCCAGTTAATATGGAATATCATCTAGACTACTGTAAGAAAATATTTGATATATTAAATAATGAAAATATAAGAGTTAAATTAGACGATAGAGATGAAAAACTAAATTACAAAATGAGAGAAAGCGTTCTTTCTAAAGTTCCATATACTTTAATTTTAGGAGACAAAGAAAGAGATGCAGAAACTATAAGTTATCGTCTTCGTGGTTCTAATGAAACTCATACACTAAAAATAGATGAATTTATAGAAAAACTACATAATGAAATTAAAAATAAAGAGTAGAAATACTCTTTTTTAAATTATTTAATTTTAATAACAAAATATTAATATATAAATTAGCAAAATAACATACTTTTTAAGACATATAAGAAGCAAAAAATAAAAATACAATTAACTAATCATAAATCATTAAAAACCTCTAAAATAACTTTTATTTGACTTTTTCTAAAAAATATGCTATAATCTATATACAAATCATTAAGGGGGGTTTTGATGATTATGAAAGGTAGATTTATTTTAGATTATTTGGATGAGAATAACTTCAAGAAATTAGAAAGAAGTTTAAAAAAATACAACATGGTTGCTTACAAGAAATTAATGTTTGATTTTTATCCTAAATTAAGAAGCGGTGAATTCGTTGGAGAATTAGTTTCAATTAATAAACACGAACAAACTGAAACTTATGATTTAAGATTACCAACTGACTCATTATTTGTAAAAGTATATGGTGAAGTTAAATTAAATTACACTGTATATAAAAATAATAATATAGTTATGTTAAATAATTTAGAACCTAAAGATATATTATTAGATGGTCATAAATCAGAATTAACTGCTTATAAAGGAATAATGATTTCTAAAGCAAATGCTCAAAAAGAAATGTTCAAAATCGATTTATTATGTAGATTAGAAGGAAGAGAGTAATCCTTCTTTTTATTTATAAAAAAAGAAATAACTATTTACTAGCTATTTCTTTGTATTTATTTTCAAGAACATATATATCTTTACTACTCATAAATAGAAGTACTGCATTAGTATCTTTATATGGAAGTAATTTATCTACTTCTTCAAGTGATATATATTCACCATTCTTAAGATCTTTTATTATATCCATACAAGATACACCATCATATCCAAGTTCTTTTCTGTCTTCTCCTATATCAAGTACGAATGCTTTATCAGCAATATTTAATGCATCAGCAAATTCTTTATGGAAATATTGAACTCTTGATCTAGTATGTGCTTTAAATAGGGCAACTATCTCTCTATCTGGATATTTCTTACGTGCTGCTTCTATTGTAACCTTAACTTCAGTTGGATGATGAGCATAATCATCTATTAATATATTATTTCTAAATTTTTCTTCAATAAATCTTCTCTTAGCATGTTCAATCTTACTTACTTGATTTTTAACAACATCTTTAGGTAAGTTTTCAAGATAACATATAGTAATTACACCAAGAACATTTAATAATAAATGGTCTCCTACAAAAGGGAAGGTATATGTATCATATAATTCACCTTTGATGTACACATCTGCCTTAGTAGTTTCTTCATCATGACTAATATTTTTTACAACAACATCATTGTTTTCACTAAAGCCATAATAATATACAGGTTTATCAGTTTTAATTTTTCTATTATTAATGTCATCTCCACACATTATAACTGCCTTACGAGTTTTACTTACAAATTCAGTAAATGAATCCATAACATCATCTAAGTCTTTATAGTAGTCTGTATGATCAAGCTCAATATTAGTTACAATAGTATAATATGGATTATAAGCTAAGAAATGTCTTTTATATTCACATGCTTCAAGAGCAAAATATTCATTTCCCTTTTTAGCAAATCCAGTTCCATCTCCAATTAGATAATTAACTCCGAATGGTTCTAATACTGTCTTCATCATAGTAGTTGTAGTAGTCTTACCATGACAACCACATACAGCAACTAATTTAGTATCATTAGTTATTTCAGCTATCATTTCTTGATATGTAAATATCTTAAGATCAAGTTCATGTGCTTTTTTAACTTCAGGATGTTCATCATTAAAAGCATTTCCTTGAACAACAATCATATCCTTTGTAATCATGTCAGGATTAAATTCATGAAAAGGAATACCTTTTTCAATAAGACCAGCTTCAGTAAAGAAATGATCTGGTTTATCACTTCCTGTAACTTTATATCCTAAATCATGCATTATTTGAGCAAGAGAGCTCATACCGCTTCCTTTAATTCCAATAAAATAATAAATCATTTAAATCACCTACAATAAATTATACTATAATTAATAATAAAAAAGTATAATACTTTACATACTTTACACAATATAAAAAGAGAAATATTCATTTCTCTTTAATTTCCATAAAAAAATGGTGCAGGTGAAGGGACTTGAACCCCCATGGATTGCTCCGCTAGATCCTAAGTCTAGTGCGTCTGCCAATTTCGCCACACCTGCATCATTAGTGGTGGACCTCGTAGGACTCGAACCTACAACCGCCCGGTTATGAGCCGGATGCTCTAACCAATTGAGCTAGAGGTCCACGACTACTTAATAATAGCATAAAAGAAATTCAATTTCAATAACTTTTTTTAAAAAATAGTTTAAAATTTTATTATTTATGTTATATTATATATATAAATAACATAAAGAGAGGTGAATTATGATAATTCTTAACTATAAAAATCAATTATATAAGTACTTTCTATATATTTCAGCATTACTTGTAACTCTCTTTATAATAGTAAACGTTTTTTATAAAGAACCAGTTAAAGATTTAAAAGATGTAAAAACATCAACAATAACATATAAAGATAAATTAACAGAAGTAAATGTTGAATATCCAAGATTCAAAGATGATAAAATAAATAAACTGATAACAGATATAATTTATGATTATGTAAAAGAATTTAAAAAATTTGATACAGTTCAAAAATCATTAATTATGGATTACAAGTTATATTATTTTGATAACTATGTAAATATTACATTTAATATTGAAAATACATTAGAAAAAGCAAAAAACAAAAATATATTATTAAATCTAAAAAGTAAAGAAGTTTCATATATATCAAATATATATGATAAAGAATACTTAGAAAATGAAATAAATGAAATTGTTTATTATAAATACCAAACAGATATATATGAAAAAATAAAAGAATCAAATATAAATAATAATACTTATATAATAGATGAAAATAAAATAGAGGTTTATTTTAATAATATAAACTTTGAAGACTTAGATTATATACCATATATAACAATACCCCTAACAGAAGATACTTTTGATGAAGATGAAACAATAGATGAAAACAAAAAATATATAGCTTTTACTTTTGATGATGGACCAAGTAAATATACAAAAGAATTATTAAAAACACTTGAATTAAATGATTCAACAGCAACATTCTTTATGTTAGGGAACAGGATGAAGTATAATGAAGAAATTGTAAAAGAAGTATATAAATCTTCTTCTGAAGTCGCATCACATACATATTCTCACAAGAATCTTAATAAATTAAGTAAAGATGATATATTAAAAGAAATAAATTCAACTTCAATAATTTTTAATGAAATGACAAATGATAACATCAAATATATAAGACCTCCATATGGCAACTATAATGATACTGTAAAATCAACTAACTATCCGATAGTATTATGGAATATAGATCCAAAAGATTGGTTAGTAAAAGATAGTACTAAGGTATATAACGCAGTTTTAAAGCACGCATGTGATGGGTGTATAGTATTAATGCATGACTTATATCCAACTACAATTGAAGCAGTAAAAATGTTAATACCTAAGCTAAATAGTATGGGATATGAAATAGTAAGTATATCAGATTTAGTAAAATATAAGAATTATAACTTAAAAAATGGAGAAATTATTAGAAAAATAAAATAAAAGTATTTCATTTTTAAAAATAGTATGCTATAATGAATAACGTTGAACTGGAAGATTAATTTATTAATTTAATGTTCAACACTTGGACCGCTAGCTCAGCTGGTAGAGCAATCGACTCTTAATCGATGGGTCTAGGGTTCGAATCCCTAGCGGTCCACCATTTAGAATATAACCTGTTTTTACAGGTTTTTATTTTGCTCAAAATATAGTATAATTTATATGGTGAAAAATATGATTTATATATGTATATCTATATTCTTATTAGCGTTAACACTAATATTACTTAAAAAGTTAAAGAAAAGTAAAAAGAAAATAATACTAATAATAGTATTATCAATTCTAACTATATCATTTGGAGTTATAGGATTTATTAAAGAAACTAAAAACGAGGATTGCTGTGAATGCAGAGACTGTAAGAATTGCGATATATGTTGTAGTTGCAAATATCCATATTACTATAAATGATATTAAAGAAAATACATAAAAAAAGCAAATATATAATAAATAATATAAAAAATAAAATAAAAGAAGGATAAAACCTTCTTTTAACCTTCTTTTTAAAATTAACTTAATAAAGCAGATATTACGATAGAAAATAAACTACCTACCATAACTAAAAGCATAATCCATGCTACTATCTTTTTTCCAAGTCCTTTATTACTTTTTTTCTTTGCCATAATTAAATACCTCATTAAAATTATAATATAAAAGTAATAAAAAATAAAGATTTAAATATAATTTAATATGAAAATAATAAACAGTAAGATATTTAAAATATTAGTAGTAACTCTAGTAATAGGTTTTATAATAGGAATAATTAGTTTTATATTCATGGATAAAAGTTCATTGCAAAGTAGTATTATTAATTATATTAATCTGATTAAAAATGATAATTATAATTATACCAATGGGCTTATCTTATCAATAATATCTAACATAAAATATAGTAGTATTATATGGATATCAGGAATAATATTCTTTTGTTCACTAGTTATACCATTAATAATCATTTATAGAGGCATATCGCTTAGTTTAACTATATCTGCTATTATTTATACTTACAAATTAAAAGGAGTTTTATATGCTTTAATAATAGTATTTCCAACTATATTAAATGAGATAATTTTTCTATTCTTAAGTTATTATAGTATAAACTTTAGTATTAAATGCTTTAACACAATTAAAAACAATAAAGATATTAATTTAAGATCATTTATTAAAAATTATTTTTATATATTCTTAATACTATCACTATTACTCATAATTAGTAGTTTAATTGAGATATATTTATGTTCAAATATCATTAAATTTGTAGTATAATGTTGATATCGAAAGGAATGTATATTTATGAAGGTAGTAGTAGGAATTAGTGGAGGAGTAGATTCAGCAGTATCAGCATTATTATTAAAACAAGAAGGATACGAAGTAGTTGGACTATTTATGAAAAACTGGGACTCTAATATTAATAATGATAAAGAAGGCATAACAGACGGAGTTTGCCCTCAAGAATTAGATTATAGAGATGCTAAAGCTGTATGTGATGAACTTTGTATACCACTTTATAGAGTAGATTTTATTAAAGAATACTGGGATGATGTATTTAAGTATTTCCTAGATGAACTAGAAAAAGGAAGAACTCCAAATCCTGATATTATGTGTAATAAATATATAAAGTTTGATTTATTCAAAAAAGAAGCTAAAAAACTAGGAGCAGATAAAATAGCTACTGGCCACTATGCGCGTATAAAAGGAAATAGGCTTTTAAGAGGAGTAGATAATAATAAAGATCAAACATATTTCTTAAGTCAAGTATCAAGTGAACAATTAAAAGATGTATTATTTCCAATAGGACATCTTACAAAACCAGAAGTACGTGAGCTTGCTAAAGAATATAATTTACCAGTCGCAGATAAAAAAGACTCAACAGGTATTTGCTTTATTGGAGAACGTCACTATCAACAATTTGTTTCTAATTATCTAAAAGGAAAAGATGGAGATATTATAGATGTAGAAACAGGTAAAAAAGTTGGTACTCATCATGGACTTATGAATTACACAATTGGTCAAAGACGTAATGTAGGACTTTCAGGAGATCAAGAAAGACACTATGTATGTGGTAAAGATTCTAAAACAAACACACTTTATATCGCATATGGAAGTGATTCTAAATACTTACTTTCTGATGAAGCCTTAATAGAAGATGTAAACTTTATATCAGATAAACATCCAACATTCGCAACAGCAAAATTTAGATATAGAAGCGAAGATATCCCAGTAACAATTGAATACTTAGAAAACAATCAAATAAGAGTTAAATATGTAGATGGTAAAGCAGTAACTCCAGGACAAGCATGTGTTATATATTTAGGAGAACAATGCTTAATGGGTGGTATTATTAAACAAGTATTCAAAGATGGAAAAGATATTTGGTATTTAAAATAATGATAAGACAAACATATGAATTAATTAATCTTAAAAAACTAGAAAGCAATGTAAGAACAATAGTTAATTCATCTATAAACTATAAATATCATATCGCAGTAGTAAAAGCAAACTGCTACGGACTTGGTATTAAATGCGTAAAAAGTATATTGCTAGGTGGTGCAAACTATCTAGCAGTTTCTTCTTTAGAAGAAGCATTAAAAATAAGAAAGATAACAAACACTAGAATACTTGTTTTAGAACCAATAGATACAAAATACATAGATAAAGCATATAAAAATAATATAACATTGACTATTTCATCATTAGAATATCTAAATAAAGTTAAAAATAAAGAATTTACTTGTCATTTAAAAATAAATACCGGTATGAATAGACTTGGTATTAGTAGTAACAAAGAATTAAATGAAGTTTATAAAATTATTAAAAAATCAAATATCAAATTAGAAGGAATATATACCCATATATATAAAAGCAGTGATAAAGAAATAACTGAAAAACAATTCAAATGTTTTGAAAATATTACAAAAGATATAGATCTAAATGAATTTGAAATAGTTCATATTCCAAACAGTGAAACAATAACCAACTATAAAAAGAAAGATTATGTAAATGGATGCAGAATGGGTATAATCATGTATGGATTTAGTAATAATTTAAATTTAGAATCTGTTTTTACTCTAAAATCAAAAATAATCGAAATAAAACATATCAAGTCCGGAGATACAGTTGGTTATGAAGGAAACTACATAGCAACAAAAGATGAACTAATAGGAGTAGTACCTATCGGATATGCTGATGGAATAATAAGAAAAAATACTGGAAGATATGTTTATATAAATAACAATAGATATCAAATAATTGGTAATATATGTATGGATATGCTATTTATTTTAATTGATAATAAAGTAAAACTAAATGATGAAGTCTTAATTATAAAAGATAACGACCACATAAATGAAATAGCTAGTCACTTAGATACCATTAATTATGAAGTTATGTGTGATGTAAGTTCAAGAGTAGAAAGAAAATATACTGAAAGATAACATTTGTTATCTTTTTTCTTTGTGATATAATATTTATAGAATAAAGGAGAACATATGAACAAAGTAATAATTATAGGATGTGGAAATGTAGGTATGAGTTATGCATTTTCATTATTAAACCAAAATACTAATGTAAATGAACTCGTGTTAATTGATATTAATAAAGATAGAATCATCGGAGAAGCAATGGATTTAAACCACTGTTTAGCATTTAGTCCATCTAAAATAGATATAAGAGTTGGAGATTATTCTGATTGCAAAGATGCTAAGCTTATAGTAATCGCCGCAGGTGCTAATCAAAATCCAGGTGAAACAAGAATGGATTTGATAAACAAAAACTCTAAAATATTTAAATCAATCATAACAGAAGTAATGAAAAATGATTTTAAAGGTTATTTTCTAGTCGCAACAAACCCACTTGATATAATGACATATATAACATATAAATATTCAGGAATGAAACCAAATAAAGTTATAGGTTCAGGTACAAGTTTAGATACAGCAAGACTAAGATATATAGTTGGTGAAAAAGTAGGAATTAATCCAAAAAGTATTCATACATACGTTATCGGTGAGCATGGAGACTCAGAATTTGTATTATGGAGTTCAGCATTAATTGGTAGTGAAAAAATAGATAAATATTTAACACAAGATGAAATGATAAAAATAGAAAACGATGTTAGAAACGCAGCATATGAAATAATAGACAGAAAAGGAGCTACATACTATGGAATAGCTATGTGTCTTACAAGAATAACAAATGCAATATTAAATAATGAAAACACAATTATAACAGTATCAAGCTATGATGAAGAAAATGACATATACTTTAGTACTCCAAGTGTAATTAATAAAGATGGAGCAACTAAAAAAATGAAAATAGAACTAAATAATGAAGAACAAGAAAAACTTGATAATTCTATAAACGTTATAAAAGATGCTATAAAAAGAATAGAAGAATAAAAGGAGTAAAAATGGAAAATAATTCAAATAATAAAAAGCTAATAATAGTTATTATAATTATGACTTTAGTAATCGTAGGATTGGTTGGTTATATTATATATAATCAAAAAAATATAAAAGATAACACCCTAAATGAAATAAACGATAAAAACACCGAAGATACAAACAAAACTGAAAATGACACAAATATTACAGATGATAATGAAGTAATTGAAACCACAATAACAAAAGAAAAAGCAAATGAACAACTTTCAAACAGTTTAGGAAGAATATATTATGTGCTTAGATTAACAAATAACAAATTAAATACAAACGCATTTGATAGCGATTATGCTAAATTATATCTTGCCTATATGATAACTATCAAAGAAGATGATTACATTTCTGAAGAATGCTACAGTAATGAAGGAGAAACAGGATGTGCAGCAATAGATCTTAAGAAATTTGAAGAAAATTATTACAATCTATATGAAGAAAAATTTGAAAATAATAAATATGAAGAATTAAACAAAGAAGGATCATATTTTGGATATAGAGACAATAAATTCTTTGGTTCATTTCCAACCGATCCACAAATAGATATGGTTTTAAAAGCGACAAATATCATTGAAAAGAAAAAAACTATTGAAGTAGATATAGATGTATTAAACACAAACGATGAAGATGGTGAATTATATAATAAATATCATAAAACAAGCATAATAGAATATGATAGTAAATTAGTAGTTGCTAAGTATAAATTAACTTTAGGAAAGAATACAAATGGTACTCATAAAATAATTTCATTCATAAGAGTTAGTTAATCAAAAAAAAGATTGTATTTCATATAAAGAAAAAAATAAAAATAATCTAATTCTATCATTGACAAATAAGTGTAAAGTGTTATACAATTAATGTGTAGAGTAGAGGAGTGATTAGACAGATGAAAGAATTAAACAAGTTGTTAGGTGAAATAGGAATTTCTAAAGTTAAATTAGCTAAATATTTAGGTGTTTCTAGACAAATGATATATAACTACCTAGAATTAGATTCACTAAATAAATGGCCACAAGAAAAAAGATTATTATTATTAAAATTATTAGATATAGAAGATGGTAGCGATAAAGCTATTAAAAGTATTAAAGTTACAAGTGAATATTTAGAGAATGTAGAAGCAAGATTAAATCAAAATGTAAAAGACCCAAATAACCAAGTATTTAATTATAAAAATCTTACTAAGGAAGAACAAGAATTATTAAATGATTTAATATTCTTAATTAAAGAAAAATTCACAGAAGAAAAAACTAAAGATACATATTATACATTCTTATAT